>CALLLZ010000308.1 GCA_938008005.1 uncultured Marinicella sp.
TTTCAGTTCGCTAGTTAAAACTATGCACTTTTAGTGCAAGGCTTTTAGCTGCTACATATTTATCTTTAAGGTCTTGAAGAATATTTGGCACACTTTTGGATTGTTGACTTTAGTCAACAGGCTTTAGAATCATCAGTTATACAGGTTGGCTGAAGCCAACTAGCCATTGAAAATAAAATAGTTTCAATTTTATTACCATGGAAAATTTGTCAAATAAAAACACCGGAAATATTGTTTCGCAGTAAGGACTTTAGTCCGCAAAACAACCCATAGACTTTTAGTCCATAGTCGTTGAGTTTTTTTGCTGCTCTGGCATTCGTTTTTTTCTGTTGTTTAAAAGCATTATAGAGATTTTTGCTTGATTCGTGAATCAAGTTAAAAAGATTGAAATTTCATTACTCTGCGTTAAAAAATTGGCTAATAGCTAGCTATTAGATTGCATTTCTAACCTTGATTAATAAAATTTCAACTTTTTTCCCCAATGACCCAGAACCAAGCAAAGGTCTCTTATATTATTTTGTTGTCAGTTTTTTTTCTTGAATCTGTGTCTTTTTAACATCCTTTGGCATTAACCCATCATAGGCACCATTAAAAGCCTATCCAATGTTAAATTGAATGATAAGGAGTTATATATGAATAAGAAAATAATAGAAATGGTAATAATTTGTCTGGTATTAATTTTTTTAAAGCCAACAGTAAAAGCTGAAGAGTTTTGTATTACCACCTCCCAAGAGCTTTTCACAGCTTTATTTACAGCAGGTGCAAATGGAGAGTCTGACCATATAAAAATCGCACAAGGTAACTATATTGCACCAGCCTCAGGATGGAAGTACCTGGAGCTTCCAGCTGAAAACTTTGACTTAAAAATCACTGGTGGGTGGTTTGGGCCTCCTAACAATGCGTGTGGCCAAGATCTCGGTGGTTCTCCATTTAACACCGTACTTGATGCCAATATGCAAGGTCGTGTGTTGGAGATAACGCCAAGAACAAACACCAGAATTGAAATTTCAAGCCTCAGTTTTATTAACGGCGCTTTATCAGGAGCAGGCCAAAATGGTGGTGGCATTCTGATTGAATCTGATGATGATCTGAACCATGATGTTTTGATTGAAAATTGTGCCTTTACCAATAACTCGGCTTTTGGTATTGGTGGTCTTCTGATCAGGGATACAGATAAAGCTGTCATCAGGAATAACTTATTTATCTTTAATTCAGCCATCAGTGGTAAAGCAACCATAAGTATTACCGGCTCAAATAAATACGGTTTTCACATCACCAATAATACGGTTATGTTTAATGATGGCGGATTATCAATGAGTTTAGCAGGCACAACTCAGGCTTTTATTGCCAATAACCTTTTATGGGGGAACGTTGATAAAACGATTGATGAATATGATTTGTCAATCACTGGTTCTGGTGCTAACAATTCATTTCTATATAACAATAATATAGGGGTACAAAGAGGGTCAGTTCCTCAATCACAACGGGCTGGAAACATCAGTGTTGAACCCATATTCGAGGCCGGAATTTTAAACTTTACACCCAGTATTAATTCACAGCTGGTTGGTGGTGGTAGAAATTCTCCCAGTATTGTGCCTGTACCGACGCCATTTCATTTGGCTTGGGGAATTGGTGTCACTGATTTTGAAGATAACCCGCGCAGATTGGGTGATGAAATTGACATCGGAGCGCTGGAATCACCACATCAAATGTTTATTGAGATTCCAATTTTTGAAAATGGATTTGAAGCTGGGCAATCAGCACATTGAGTTAAGATTGAGCATCAATAACAAATACGAGGTTCGGTGGTTATCGAACCTCATTTCTAAATTTAACTGAATCTGCCAACACAGATTTGATGTTCTTAACCAATGAATGATCTTCACCTAAATTTTTCTCTGTAACTGGTAAAAGTGCACTCAGTTCCTCTACTGCTATTGTCGTTTTGCCTTGATAGAGTAGGGAGGCTCCATAATGGAATCGAAGCTCAAGTGTAGATTCGTGGTCAGCGCTTCTGCGTTTGATCATAAATGGAATGGCCTTTTGGGCCAGTTCTGATGCGAGTTTATACTTTCCAGTGTTGTAGTATAAAGCAGTTAAGTTTTTCCATGGCAGAACGCTGTAATTGTGGTTAGGAAATGCTTGTTCAGCGATTTTAATGGTTTTTTGGTACTGGGCTATGGCTTCATCCAACCGATTTAAAGATTGCAGGCGACTGGCTCGATCGCTCATCAAATTTAATGTCAACCAGTAACTTTCACCGAATTTTTTATTTGATAAATTCAATGCCTCTAGATTGATTTTTGTGGATTGTTCAATTTTACCCTGTTCATAAAGAGCCTTACTTAATAAGGTCTTTAACCATATGACAGATTCATCTTCTGAACCTAACCATTGACTGGCAATTTGAATATTTAGCCTGGCGTATGTTTCAGCTTTATCAAACCGTTGAGTTTGTCCATATAATCTAACCATCGCACTGCGTGTGCGTAATAACAAAGCCTTTCTGGATGAATCGCTCTTAGCCCAGTGATAAACGTCATTAAACGCTTCTTCTGCTTCGGTAAACTGGAGTTGGTTAAGTAAACTATTGCCATACTGTAACAACAAATCATAATAGTAATCGGGGTGTTGTTTTTTATTGACGGTAGCAAGGACTGTTTTAAGAATGGTAAGCGCTTTTTTATATTGCCCATTTAATTTATAGTACAACGTTTGATTGACCAAAAAATTCATTCTTTTGTTGTTCTCTAATGGTAGGGTGTTGATGATTTCGTCGTCAATTAAAAGTAACTTCTTAGCCTCATCCAATCGACCTGAAAAACTCAGTGCGCTACCCAATTCTCCTTGTGTGGTTAAAGTATCGATGTGGTGTTTTCCAAGGTGTTTAACTCGGATGTCATGCGCTTTTTTTAAAGCATCAGAGGCTGCTTCAAATAATGATATTCTCTCAAAGCTTTTACCGATATGATGAAATACTTCAGCTCGGGCTAAAGGCTGGTCTAATAAAGAGTTCTCAAGACGTTTTTCGGCTTGCTCTAAAACTTCAATGATAGGGGTGTTTTTGCCACTTTCACCCGGACGTGCCGATTTGATGATGTCAGCCAGAAAATCGCTGACTGCTATTGATTCTTGTTTGGCTAATAGGGCTTTTTTTTCTGCCGTGACCGCGTTTAAATAACCCCAGCTAGATATGATCATGCCAAGAATTAAACTGCCTATAACAGTTGCAATCGCCCATGTTCTTTTTTTTCTTTTTGGTGCATCATTAATCCAAGCGATTTGGTTGATTACTTGAGCTGCTGTTGGTCGTTTATGAGGTTGAGGTGATAGCAAAGAATGAATCAATTTACACAAAGGTCGCGGAATTTCAGGTCGCAGTTTTTGTAAGGGTACAATTGTTGATTCTTGATGCAGTTGTTTGATCTCAATGGCAGAAGTGGCTATAAAAGGATATTGGCCTGATAATATTTGATACAACATAGCACCCAATGAATACAAATCACTGGCTGGGCTTATAGGTTCGCCATTG
>CALLLZ010000309.1 GCA_938008005.1 uncultured Marinicella sp.
CAGCCAACGATGTGTTTAAAAGAAACCTATTTCGCCTACTGAGCGAAGCCCAAGTGTATCCCTTCACACTTTGCTAGGTATGACTAAATCAACTCAATACTAAATTCACATTGCAAAAGAAAAACTGGAAATAAAAGATGCGAAGATTATCAAACTATTTAAGTTTAATAGAATCCGTGTGTCAAAATACCATTAACCTTTATCATGATACCGACAAATTTATGCGTATTTTATCGCCCCAATAAAACCTTGACGGCATGATTAATTTCAGTTTCCTCAGAACCAATTATTTTTAAAGCTTCTGGAACTGTTTTATCCTGATACTTAATCAACCAAGCTGTATATAACTGTGTGGCACGATTTCCTGATCGGCAGTGTAACAGTATGTTTTTACCTTTATGAGCTTCCATTAAATTATTAAACTCATCCAGTTTAACGGGTGAATAAGGGTGGCCATATCCAATCTCTAGCAAATCATAAGTCATGTTATTTTTTGCAGCTTGTTCCACCTCGATAAAACTCAACCGCTTCATTTCAATGGCTGACCGTGTATTGATCACTGCTGTGATCCCATCAGCTGCCAGCTCACTGAAATCTTGCTTATTGGGTTGCCCGCCAATCCAAACCTGATCATCAACTTTCAGGGTTTTGGCCAAAAAACTTGATTGCTCAGCATAAGTAACTTGAATAACTATCAATAACATTACAAGATATTTAAACATCCTCAATCTCCTCCAGTTGTTAATGTGATTGGCCTTAATTTAAAAGTGAGCCCATTTTTCGACGGTATTGAGCTGCCAACTTAGGATCATTTAACAGGCTAAAAGAAGCAATCAACAATTGTCTGATATCAGCATTCGCTGTATCTTTTTGTAACATAAGCAACAACCCCTGTACGGCTGGTTCAACTGACCCTTGAGCTATTTGCTGTTTCAAAGCAACCAGTTCGTCATTGGCATCAACCCCTGCCAACTGAATTTTAGCCTTGGCTTGATCAGCCTCTGGCATTTTCAACTGTAAATCGTTGAGCCCATCAAATAGATTCTGGGCTGCATCGATGTTATTCATCAACAAATGCACTTCTATGGTTTGCCACACGGCTTGTTCTGCCGGCATTTCTAACAACGCAGATAATGCTTGTTCGTAGTTTCCACTGTCAATTAAGCCTTGAATGTTGTTATCAACTAACGGTTCTTTGACCTCAGTCTCCAGCTCCACATGTTGCGAAATCCAATCAATGATTTCATTTTCGGGTTTTAAGCCCATAAAATTATCAATGATTTGTCCATCTTTCAATAATGCCACGGTAGGTAAGCTTTGGATACCCATTTGTTGTGCCAACATTTGTTCCTGCTCGGTATTAACTTTTGCCAATATCAATGCTTGAGGGTATTTTTCAGCAATGGAATGCAAAATAGGCGTTAAGTTTTTACAGGGCTCGCACCAATCAGCCCAAAAATCTAATAACACGGGTATCTCTTTGGACCTCTCGATCACTTCAGCCATAAAGGTTTCAGCAGTAACGTCGATTATATTGGCTTGTGTATCTGCGGTATTATTTGTCATATCTTGAGTCATACTGTTTTATTTTGCATCATGCTTGTTAGTTAATAATAAGGGTTTTCCCAGCTTCAATAATATGGGTTATCACCTTTGTCATGATCAGTGGCATCCAGCACATCATTAATCTCTGGAAATGCTGATGTTATTTGACTTTGCATCCCTTGTGACAGGGTTTGTTTCGCCATACCACAGCCTTGACAACCACCACCAAACTGAATATATGCTTTGTCATCTTCAATCGCAGTTAAGGCTGCATTACCACCATGAGAGGCCAACATTGGATTGATATTCGCATCAATAAAGTAGGACAAACGTTCAAATAAAGGCGCGTCATCATCTGGTGATTGACCTTTGAGCATAGGCGCTTTTATGTTGAGCTGTCCGCTTGCGCCTTGAGTCTCATAATCAATTTCTGCATCAACAAAATATTCTTGATCGCTCTTAGCCAAATACAAGTTGAATGACCCTAAGTCCTGAACTTCATAACTGTCATCTATCTCGTCTGCTTCACAAAAACCGAGATGACAGTCAGCTGAAGGGGTACCTGCATTGGCAATATCTACTTTTAAATGCAAGTTTTCGATGTCTTGTTCGTTGATCACACCAGCCAAAAACTCGATGGCTGATTCACTGACTTTAATCATTTGATTTTCTCATATAAAAAGGGCAAGGACTCATCCAAGCGATAATCAATGCCTGAATGTGTGCCATTAAACTCAGAGTAAGTGTGTTCAACTTGCGCTTTTTCAAGTTTTTTCGCCAGTTGTCGCATGCCATAATGAATATAATATTGATCACGAAATCCACAATCCATATAAAGCCCTGTCAGTTGTTTCAATCCTTGAACTGATGAACCCACCCTATTTATCGGGTCATGAGCCAACCAACGTTGCCACCTTTCATCATTAAGCTCACAAGTTTTCAGATCAAATGGCAACACCATTTCATTGTCATATGTGGCAGCCATACATAAGTGCATCATCGCCAAAATGTGTGAACCCATCACTTTCTTGGCTTTCCAAAAGCGTTTAATGAATTTTTCAGTATCACCATTGAATTGGGCCAATATATCAGCCACAGCTGGGAAGTCTCGTTGGTACAACAAATCAAATCCTGCATCGCCTGAATGATTGGCTATTGCACCCCACTGACCCGGAAAATCCATGGCAAAGCGAATCGCAGCAAAACCACCTGATGACTTACCTAAAACCGCACGATGCATTGAACCTTTTTTAACCGCATAACTATTTTCAACCAAAGGAATCAACTCATCATGAATGTGACTGGCATAAAACCCCATCGCAGGTGAATCCAAGTACTGGTTACCACCCAACCGAGTGAAACAATCTGGAAATACCACTATGGTCGGTCCCATTTTTTCATCATGTATCAATCGATTCAAACGTTCAGGAATATTCTCCCCAAATGCACGCCATTCAACCATACCTTGACCACTGTTGGTGTAAGCAGCCAGATAATACATAATCGGATATTTTTGAGTATCGTCATACCCTGGGGGTAAATACACGGGAACTTTACGAACATTGGGATCACCTAAAAGGTTATTCTTTAGCAGTTTGGACTCAATAGTTAAGCGTTCAATATGCCCCTGTGGAATGTTTATACTCTGATTATAAAGCGACATGATTCATGACAAAAATTAAAGTCACTTATTTTAGTCGATTGTCTAAGTTGGTAAAACAGAAATTGACTGTATTCAACAATCACTTTAAAACTCAATCTGACTTCAAAACCAATTGATTGCGTCCATTATTTTTTGCTTGATATAAAGCTTGATCTGCTTGATCAATCATGTGATCTATAGACTGATCTAGCATTCTGGTCACATAGGCACCCACACTGATCGTTATTCCAATTGATTTTTCCTTGTAAATAAATTCATGTTTCAATGTTTTATTAATCAAATTTTCAAACATGCTTCTAACCTCTTCTGGCCTGAGTTGCGGTGCCAGAAAAATAAATTCTTCCCCCCCAAACCTAGCAATGACTTGACCTGGTATAGCTTGATTTTTCATCAACACAGAAAATTCTTTCAGTATTTGATCACCTGCAAGATGGCCATATTGATCATTCACATGCTTAAAGTGGTCCAGATCAATAAGAATAAATGCGATGCTTTTCCCACCTTTTCTCAATGATTTCACAACCTCTGGAACTTGATTAAAAAAATAGCCTCTGTTGTATAGTTTGGTGAGGTTATCCTTGATTGATAATTCATACAATTGATCATTTTGCTTTTTGAGCTCATCATTAATTTTTTCTAATCGCAAAGCCCAATAATCAACAAAATAAAAAATAAAATACCCAATAAATGCCAAAATAGATATATAAACCAGTACGGGAAAACTGACCACTTCTACAGCTTGAATGATATCATTCTTAATATCGGCATCAACAACTAAACTGACTTTGCCTTCGATATTCATCAAACTCACTTGAAGAGCTAACCATGTAAATGTTATCAATATAAAAGTAATTAAAATAATAGCCATTTTGATGGCACTTCTGGTTTCTGGCTTTATTTCATTATCAGGAAAGCAAGAAAGCCTCCATGCATTTAATTTATCAGCAAAAAAATACAACAGCGGTGCACAGATTAAAACTGATTGTAAAAAACCACCCATCCACCAACCTTGCCAAACTCGGAAAAAATCATGTAAATCGACTTGATTGGTATAAGTCCAAATAAAAGAACCTATGGAACCTGACAGAGAAGCTAAAAAGCTGGCCACAACAAAAAACAGAAAGGCTGGGACACTCTGCAAGTTAATACTGGATGGTGTTATTCGATAAATCATCACCAACATGGCCAAACCAATCGGATTTGCAAATGAAAAAGCCACAATCCAGAAAAGCGGCATATCACCTATCAAAGCCACAAAGAATGTAGATAAATAAGCGGGTATTGCTGCCCACAAAAAACCAAAAGTCAGACACAATGGAACACATATAATCATCGGTAAATAAACCGTAATATGTAATTGAAGCCCATAGACTTGTAACGGAATACCTGTCAGCTCAAGAATTCGGGTCAACATACCACTTGGAACAATCAACAGGCAAGCAAACAACCAAAGAAGCACCAACAATCTAGCCCTACCACCTTCGGTTATGTAATAGATAGGTTTAAATGGAATGGGTTTATATGATACCAATTTTATATATTTTAAAGATAAATACGTATGTTCTTACAGTATAAACCATTAAATAAGCAAGGGTTTACAATTCAAAAATCAAAAAGTGTAAAATTCTCCGAATAAAAAAACCCCCAAACTTTAAAGCCTGAGGGTCTCTTTTTTTAGACACATCTTTTCAAATGTGAATTTGGAGCCTGGTTAATGTTAAATATTTAATCATCGAAAAGCAGCCACTGTAGATGCACGTAAGTCATGAACACGTTTGTTGTTTCGGCTGGATGTACCAAAAGGACGACCACCGGCTGTTTGATTTGGATTCGAGAAACCACCCAACCTAGGCTGAGGGTTGGAACTCACTGCCATCACTGAACGGAAATTACCTACACTGTCAACATAACCACGACCAAAACTAAACGGCGTACCTGTATTGTCATTGTCATGACGCGCACCAATCAAATGACCTGCTTCATGTACAAAAGTAAAATCGGTACAATCATGATCAATCACAAAAAATGCATTGGCTTGACCAACTCCTATACCATCAGCACGACCACACAAGCCTTGGTTTCTCAAAGTGGTCGTTACCAGTACAACCATATCCGCGCTGGTCTGGTTTCTTACAGTGACTGGAAAATTATCCAAATAACCGTCATTAGTTCTTCTTAAACGCGACAACATGTTAGCTGAACTGGTATTCAACTCCGCACCAGCTCGATATAAACCAGCATTACGCATTTCCAAATCTATGCCATTGGTGTTATACACTTGATTGGATTGAGTGATAAAAAACCGCAGGCTATCTACTGCAGAGGATACGCCTCCAGCATCACTGATTGCCTGATCAGTAATCAGCTGAATCACATTAATCACATTAGAAGCCATTTTATTGCTATTAACCACATCTGATTCGCTTTCCATATCCTTGGTGTAATCATTAACTGGGGTGTCATCCTTGCTACTGAGTACACTGAAATCGCGCTTGATTAATAAATAGCCATCACCTTTTTCCATGGTTCTGATTTCATAAACCAAATCTTCCAGAATAATTTGACCAAATATTCGCTCTCCATTAACCATAAATACAGCCTGATTGGTATTGATCTCATTGGGGTCATCAATGGCTTTTGGTTTTTTTTTCAAACCTAAATCAATTTCTCCAACCCATGCAAAAGATTCATCATCAATTGAATATGTTTGAACTTGTGTGGTGGTGAACTGCAAATCTTTATCGAAGTTAAGAGTGAAAGACTTATTACTGCTTTTTAATGCCGCCGTATTTAAGCCAATCGTTTCTATATACTCCACACTGTCATTTTGTGACAAAGCCTGAATAACCGTTGAAGTTGACTGTAAGCCTTCAATGGTTCTGGCTTCTGGGTAAAACAGGTTATTTTGCGCCTGTGTACTTGAACAAATTCCGCCGACCATTAAGCCTAAAGCGGTTAACTTATGAATAGTTTTCATTTTGTACTTCCTCTAATTGTGAGGGTCAAAATATTAACTTGTCCATTCTTAGGACGCATTACCGGCTATAGTTAATCCACTGCGGTTCCATTGAGATGTTTCAACATCACAATATCAGTAAATTCAACAATGTGGGTATGTGCTACACTCCATTGATTGAAATCAATAATTTTGACCAATCTAATGATGCCATTTAGTTTTGATTTATAATTTTTTATTTAACTAATATGACAACGCTCTTTTTATTAACTTGTCCTACATTGACACAGCGCTATAACCAAGCCAATGCACCTAATGGTACAAGCGTACTGTTATGTTGCCATAAATTTTACGGCAAAATTGTTAATAGCTGCACAAATATAACAACAAAAACACTTTAAATCAAATTTCAAATAT
>CALLLZ010000310.1 GCA_938008005.1 uncultured Marinicella sp.
GGGTTTTTAGGTGCCTATTCAGGCGATGACGATTAAATAACTTTGGTCATATTTACTTTATCAGCAACAAAAACACATTGTCTAGAGAGGCACATTTTATGGTTCATAAGTTAGTTTTACATTGAATTGGTTTTACTCTGCCAGCACCACACTTGAAACATCGAACCACTGCTCTGAAAATTTTCTTGGTTATTACTTCATGTCCTACACTGTTTGTAGGAAGGCCTTCTCACACGTTTCTTAACGGGTAAAATTAAATGATTGTAATCTACGCTTTTTTTACTTTCTTCAAACATGAACAGTTGTTCTTACATTGGAAATTTTATGTCCTCGAAACCTCTTTTGACCTTAGTAATCATATGGGCCTTTATTGCAGACGGGTTGGCAAATACAGCCGATTGGCACTCAATTAAAACTGAGTTTAATACTGAATTCAGCCCATTCCCAGATTTAAACAAACCTGGATATGTGGTTTCAATATCAAATCCTGATGGCATACAAATGCATGTCCAATCTGGAGCTGCTGATATTGAACAAGGCAGATTAATCAATATGAATACAGTATTCCACATTGCATCTTTGTCAAAACAAATCACTGCTGCCGTTTTAGCTCATGCCATTTTGGATAACAAGGTATCACTTGATGACAAGGTCTCAAGATGGCTTCCAGATACAACAAAATATGGCGACAAGCTAAGGATCAAACACTTGTTATACATGACAAGTGGCCTGACTGAATACACAAACGTGGCTCGACCAGGTTTAAAGCCATGGAGCACATTTCACTATTTCTCTGTTAAAGAAGCCATCCAATCAAGCTTATCGGTCCAGAAGTTACAATTCCAACCTGGAACACAATGGCAGTATTCGAATATTAACTACATGTTAATCACAGAAATCATAGCAAAAGCATATCAAAAACCATTCAGTTTGATTGTTGAAGAAAAAATATTCACCCCTCTTAAGATGAACAGTTCTTCTATAAATGACGACATAACTCAAATTATACCCAATAGGGCCAATGCCTATTTTGAACGTTCTGAATCAGTGACCAATGAATTAAACACAGGAGCTCAAGTTTATGCTCGAAAACAAAATGGCTATGCGATGGTTAGACGCAACGCGCCACATTATGGTGGCAGTGGTGTCATGACTTCAATGAACGATTGGGCTAAATGGCAGCGTGAAATGCTGACTCACAACACTTGGGGTAATACATTCTGGAAAACAATGTTTTCAACCATTAAATTCGATCATGAGAAAGACAATGATGCCTTTGGATTGGTACATGGGGTGTATGTTGGTAAACCCACTCTATGGTATGAGGGCGGCGACATCGATAGCTCTAGCTATTCAATCACTTTACCCACCCTCGAAATAAATATCAGTTGTTTCAGCAATAATCCATTAGATATTTGTCGTAAAAAAGTCATGTTTTTACTGAAAATTTTAAGTAAGGATAATTGGGTTCAAATAGATCAAGCAGGGTTATATTAACCCTCAAATGCATTCACCTGTTTCAACAACAACTTGGTCTCTTCTAACTCAGTAATCAACTGACTGTAAGTTTCTATATCTGGCTCTTCTTTCAATGAATTAATCGCCAGCTCTTTTCTGATTTCATGTAAGCGTTGTTTATATTCAGACCTTGATTTAACGGTGTTGTTACGCCTGGTTTGTTTGATCTTACCAATGATTTCTTGTGTTCTCATTACCCTTTTCCAAATGCGATCTACAGGTGGCCACTGAGCAAACGAAACACCTGACGGTATCTTGTCGGTTCACCTGTAGTAAGTCAGTGACCAAGACGTATTATCTTGATCATTAAATCTGATTAATATAGATAAAATCTTACAGCTATGTAGGAAAACATTGATCACTAATAAATTAACCTTTTTATCACCGAAAATGTATCCATAAAACGATATAATTTTATTGGCAAAAACATTTAATACCAGAATAAAAAATAGAACTTAATAGAAACACAGATACAATAAAGATTGTTGCTTTAGATCTGGATTTACCCTCAATCCCAATCTTTCAGCCCTCAAAACCACCTCTTCCAAAGCCATTACATTTTCTGAATTCTGATAACTTCAATTGAGCTTTTTTTAATTGATTCATTAAAAACCGATGGAGCTTTAAATCCGGTTCAGCTTGGTGAGAAACCTTAACGATCTCATCTTTGAGTTGCTGAATTTTATCAAGCAATTCTATATCTGGACGCTTCAAGTAATGCGATGTTTGGATCAGTGCTTTGATGTTTTTTTGTTCAGTCATCACTTATCACTCCCAATGTTGTATGTTTTGATTGCGACTCATCCACCAAATGCATTCACTTGTTTTAATCGAATTTTTGTGTCCTCGAGCTTTTGAATTAACTCTTTATGCAAATCCATATCAGGTTTACCACAAAAGGAGTTTTCAACTATGGTTTTTCTGATTTCTTGAAGTTTTTCTTTAAGCCCTGAGTTTGATCTTGTTATGTTACCTTGGCGACGTTGTTTTATTTTTCCAATGATTTCTTGTGTAGTCATGATGTCTTCTTCTCTCATTTATCAAAAACGCCAATCTCAAGCTCTTCTGTGGGCTCAATCAATGACGATTGTTGTATTTTCATGAAATTTATGGCTTTTGAATACAGTAAAATTCTGACTTTTGTGTAAGAAAATATAGACAATTTAAAAACAACTCAAAGAAATTACTTTTAAAAGCACTTCTTTATCTGGGCCAGTAGCACCACCTCTGACTTGAATTTCGCAATAAACATCCATACTAATTAAATGAAAACTTTCACACTCTTATTGATTTTTAGCCTGTCTTCACTGTCAAAATCTATTGATGAAAGATCAATCAAAACTTTGGGGTATTGGCCAATTGCAGACTTTTATTCCCAAGCTGCAATGATGCCAATAAAGAATAAAAAAATCATAATAGATGACATGGGTAATGATGATATTCAACCCGCCTTTAATCCTCAGGCTGAAATATTTGTTGCGATACTGTCAGGCACCATCGCCCTGACACCACACTTCTTAATTGGTTATTCCTTCTGACTGATGTCACCACAACAACCCATTCTATTGCTCTAACCAACTTTCCTTTTTACTTGGCTATCAGTTAATTTCAACCACTTTTGGAATGAGTTCAATGGTGTATTTTATAAAAATTTGAGGATTTGCTTGATTAGTTGCTAAAATACTTCTCATGCAATACCGTTTTTTTCATCATACTCTAGACACCAAAACCTCTGAGTTAATTAACCCCAGTGGTGTCACCTTACTGAAAAAAAAGCCCTTCTTATTACTACAATGCTTACTGAAAAACCCGCAACAAATTTTAAGTAAGGATTTCCTACTACAAGAAGTTTGGGACAATCGCTTCGTCTCGGACAACACCATTGCACAAACTGTGGGTCAACTCAGACAACTGATCGAAGTTGATAGCAAGAACCCTAAAATAATATTGACTCATAGAGGTCGAGGCATATCTTTCACTCCAGAGGTGGAGATCATCGATGATGACACCGTTGACGATGTCATAGATTCAAGCAATCACCTGTCATCCAAAACAATCGGATTAACTGCCCTTTTAATGACTTTAGTTGCTGTTTTT
>CALLLZ010000311.1 GCA_938008005.1 uncultured Marinicella sp.
ACCATCTGGAGTTGCATCAGAAGCCCCAATGATCAGATCATCAAAACCATCGCCATTAACATCACCTGCAGTGCTCACTGCATGACCGGAATGGTCGAATGCCGCAACGCCATCAAGTCGAAAGCCATTGCTGCCATCTAAGTCACTCAGTTGAAAAACAGGATCAAACTGCGCATGAACTGGATTTTGGGCCAAGCCCAATGCCAATGTGATGGAAAGTACGATTTTCTTGCGTTGCATGTTTTGTGTGGCCCCTTTCTTCGGTATCTGTTTAAATTATAGGCTAAAAGCCATCAAACCTTTGGTGTTCTGGTGAGAAAGAGACAAAAGAAGTGGATTATTGGCTTGTACCTACACAGAAAAATCCCATATCTGTTATTATGCCATTTTTTAACACCCAAGCTTCATTCATCCATGCAATCAACCGCTGATAAAATAGGTATATTTATGTCTGGCCTGTGTGCCATTCAATGTGCCATGCTGCCGATTTTACTCAGTGTGACGGCGGTGGTGCCTAATTGGATGCATTTTGGTCATGGTTGGATTTGGTTGAGTGCCATTGGGGTGATTGCGTTGTGGTCCTTTTCAAGAGGCTGGCGCCGACATCATGATAAAGGTGTGGTTGGGTTGTTTGTTTTGGGTTTTGGGTTTTTGATTGGTGGTACTTTGCTGGAAGACAAAGTAGACATCCTGATTGAGTCGGCGATTTTTGTGGTTGGTGGGGTGTTGATGGTGATGGCCCATTGGCGAAACTACCAATTGATGAAGTGTATTAAAGTTACAGGTTAAGGGGTTGAAGAAATGAAGAGCTGTTGATCACAGCTCTTCGAAATCTTCTTTGGTGACACCACAATCTGGACACATCCAGGTTTCTGGAACGTCTTCCCAGCGGGTGCCGGCTTCGATGCCGTCATCAGGCCAGCCATCGGCTTCGTCATAGATGAGGCCACAAACAACACAGATATATTTTTTGAATTCAGTTTCCATGGGGAACAGTTAAAAATTTTAGATGACGCCAATATACGGTCAAACTGTCAAAAGTCAACCAGGCAAACATCAACAGAGTGATTTATGCAAGTAAAAACAGACGATAATCATTTGGCCATAGACATCAAAAACCTGGTCAAAACCTATAAAGACGGCACCCAAGCACTCAAGGGTGTAGACCTGCAGGTTGAAGCCGGTGAGATTTTCGCACTACTGGGACCTAATGGCGCCGGTAAATCAACTTTGATCGGTATCATTTCATCTTTGGTTAACATGACCTCAGGAGAGGTTAAGGCTTTTGGTCAAGATTTGGTCAAAAATCGCACCGACGTCAAAGCCATGATTGGCTTGGTCCCTCAAGAATTTAATTTCAACATGTTTGAAAAGCCCATCGATATTGTGGCCAACCAAGCGGGCTATTATGGTGTACCCAGAAAAGTGGCATTGGAACGCACTGAAAAGTACCTCAAGCAATTACAACTTTGGGAAAAGAAAGACACCATTTCACGTGGCTTATCTGGCGGCATGAAGCGCCGCTTGATGATTGCTCGTGCGATGGTTAATGAACCGCGTATTTTAATTTTGGATGAACCAACCGCCGGTGTGGACATAGAAATTCGCCGTTCGATGTGGTCTTTTGTGGAAGAAATTGCCAACAATGGCACCACCATTATCCTCACCACTCATTATCTGGAGGAAGCAGAACAGTTGTGTAAGAACATCGCCATCATTGATCACGGTGAAATTGTCAAAAACACCACCATCAAAGACCTGTTAAAAACTTTGGATATTGAGACGTTTATTTTTGACCTTGATAAAAAGCCTGGTGATGCTTTACTGAAGGCACTGGATGCCCGGGTTCGAGATGATAACAGTATTGAATTGGATGTACCCAAGTCGAAAAACCTCAACAGTGTATTCAAAGAAATCGATGCAGCTGGCTATTGTGTATCATCGATGCGCAACAAGGCCAATCGTTTGGAGGAGTTATTTGTGAAAATGATTGAAAAAAACACGCGCCAAGCCGGCAAAAAAGACCAAGAAAGTCAGGGAGGTGCTGCATGAGTTCAGTTACTTGGGTGGGTATCTCAACACTGGTGCGCAAAGAAGTCACTCGCATCATTCGCATTTGGTCACAAACCCTGTTACCACCAGCCATAACCATGACCTTGTACTTTGTTATTTTTGGCAATTTGATTGGTTCCAGAATTGGCCAGATGGGTGGTTTTGATTACATGTCATTTATCGTGCCCGGCTTGGTGATGATGGCGGTGATTACCTCATCATACGGCAACATGGTGTCGTCATTCTTCGGCGCCAAGTTTGCCAAGCACGTAGAAGAGCTTTTGGTTTCACCGATGCCCAATTGGGCGATCTTAACCGGATATGTCAGCGGTAGCTTGTTCAGAGGTTTAATGGTCGGTCTGATTGTTACCATTATTTCATTGTTCTTCACCCAAATTCAGATACATAACATTTGGATCATTATTTCTACCGTGGTCCTGACCTCCATTGTGTTTTCATTGGGTGGTTTTATCAATGCAGCGTTTGCGAAAAAATTTGATGATATCGCCATCATCCCGACTTTTGTGCTGACGCCTTTAACCTATTTGGGCGGGGTGTTTTATTCGATTTCACTGCTGCCCGATTTTTGGCAAAAAGTGTCATTGATTAACCCCGTGCTGTATATGGTCAATACATTTCGCTATGGCTTTTTGGGCGTTTCGGACATCAATGTCGGAGTGGCATATGGCATCATCATCGCCTTTGTTTTAATCCTTGGATTTATATCTTGGTATATCTTGCATAAAGGGATTGGATTGCGGTCTTAAGGAAGCCCTGATGGTTCAAACTTATAAAATACAAACCGGGCACCCATAAAGGGCCTGCCCTACAACAGTTCTTTTTACCATTTATCCTTACATATTTCAGATTTATAATTTTAACGGATTGTAATTAACAAAATACGGTATAACCCCGTAGGGCGTGCCCCTTATGGGTACCCGTTTTTGATAAAAAACATGCGGTTCAGGTTCGCAGAAGCCCAGGATAGAACTGGTATATAATGGTTTAAAACAAAAAGGTGGGGACCAATACCATGAAAACTTTATTGAGCATTCTGGCTGCTATGTTGCTGCTTGCTGTCTTAACTCAAGTTCGCGCAGCAGTGTTTTTTTCACACATGATCGAAGGTTCGGGCAGTAACAGCGCCATTGCGGTTTATAACGGCAATGACACCGCCATCGACCTCAATGATTATGAAATTTCAAGGTATAACAACGGCTCTTTGATACCAACAGACACTTTTGATTTTACCACAGATGGTTTTACCACACTGTTGCCTGGCGAGGTTTTTGTGGTGGCCAATCCAGCTGCTAACTCAGCGATTTTAGAGCAAGCTAATTTCACCCATAGTATCACTCTTTTCAATGGTGATGATGCCATAGCCTTGTTGGAAAATGGCGTGGTGATTGACACCATCGGTGAAATTGGGGTCGATCCAGGTTCTGGTTGGGTTGTTGGTTCAGGTACCACCAATAATTCCACTTTAGGCCGGGATAAATCCATTTGTTCTGGCCAAACGGATTGGGTTGTGGGCACTGTTGAATGGGATGTGTATCCAATTGACACCACCGATGGTTTAAACAATTTCTTGCCAATTTGCCAACCGGTGAACTTATTTATTTCAGAGTATGTGGATGGTCCGGGTAACAACCAAGCCGTGGAAATCCATAATGCCGGGCCTTTTGCAGTTAATCTGGAAACGCTTCGTTTATTAACTGGTGGCAGCAGTGTTGTTTTTGCCGATCATGTCTCAGGTTATATGCAAGCAGGTGAGTTGTTGGTGGTCAGTAATCCCAGTGCCGATGATCCTGAGTTACTCAATGCCACTGACTTCACCGATCCGGCTCTGGTGTTTGATGGCAATGACAGCATCCACCTCAACATTTCTCCACTGCTGAGTGGCCATGACTTTCGCAATTTTATCGACCAGATTGGCATCATTGGTGAAGATCCGGGTCCAGGTGGTTGGCCGGTCTCAGGTGGCACCACCAATGACAGCACTTTGATTCGACAAAAACAGGTTTGTACTGGCAGCTCAGACTGGGCTATCAATGCCAGTCAATGGCAAACCCTATTCAATGATTATTTCAGTGATTTGGGCCTCCACACCATCAGAGACTGTGCAGAGCCAGAACCCAGTTTGGTTTGGGTTTGGTCATTTGACACTGAATTGGGATTATTTGTGACTGATGGGACAATGGATGATGCTGCGGGCTTTTTTGATTTTGATATTTATGAAGTTAAGGTACTCGGTTCAGTTTTGCCGAGCATGTTTAATGAACAATTCATCGAATTTCAGGCTTTCCAAGGCTTCAGTTGGGATGGTTTAGCACCAACGCAATTTTACCGTTCTGATGGTAATTTTACCAATGGTGCTAATTTCTTTACATTGGCTGGTCCCAACTATGGTTTTACTGCCGTTCCTGGTGAGTCATTTTTACTCAGCGCTCCAGATCGACGTCAAGGAGTGATGGCTCAAGGTGAAATTACAGTTGTTTTAGACACCATTTTTCTCAATGAATTCGAGTGACTTAAAGCCGTAAAGCCTAGAAATAGTTCTTGAGCAAAATCTCTAAATTAAGACCAGAACCAGGGGTCGTTGAGTTCAGTTTTTTGACGGTATTTGATTGGCTTTCTTAAACTGGCTGGGTGTCATTAGAGCGTGCTTCTTGAACGCACTGTTAAAAGTGGATTTTGAGTTGAAGCCAACCAGATAAGCGATATCGATGATGTTTAGGTTGGAGTTTTTAAGTTGTCTGCAAGCATCATTAATGCGGTTTTTGTTGATGTAATCGTAGAAGCCAGTTTCCATATGTACATTCAACACCTGTGATATTTTAATAATCGGAATATTTAAGTGTTCGGACAAGGTTTGTAACGACAGTTCTGGCTGTCTGTGTAGTTGTTGGTCTATGGTATTTGATAAAGCAACTTTGATGTGACTTACTTCGTTATTGGTTAATGGTGACCGCTGGTATTTCTTTGTTTCTGAACTTGTGACTGGTTTTTGAGAACCCTCTGTCACTGTATCAATCAAAGGAATCTTTAACGCATCTTGTTGCATTGAAAAATGAGCAAAAACCCAAAGCCAAGCCAACTCAAACAATGCAATAACAATTGACCAATAACTGTTCTCAGATATTCGATTGGGTAACACCAACTCGATAGATGCAACCAACCAAGCCAACATCAAAATTAATATGACCCATCGAACCCATGATAAGTTTTTATCTTCGATGTTGGAAAAAAAAGATTTCACTCTTATCTGATTTTCTTTGAGTAATCTTAAACTAAATATGATGTATATCAGACCGAAAGGGATGAACATCATTAAGGCAATTGTCGGCCCCCATGTGGCTAAACCTTCGGCTGAGAGACTGCCTGGTGTCGCTGATAAACGGGTTAATTTTGTGGTGGGGTCAAGTAGGTAATAAGGCAGACAACAAATTAATGCAAAAACAACACCGATCCAGTGAATATTGAATAGGCTCATTTTTCTCTCATATTTAACCAGAGTCAGGATGTATAAATACAGAGCCGCAGGCATGATAAAAGCAAAAGGGATGTATACATTGGTAAGTGCTGGAAACCACTGCCATCCATCGGTGCGCCAAAACACATCATCGAAGTAATTAACCAGTGAGGCGAAAAAAAACAAAGCCAAGTATTTTTTATGCAATGAGGTTTTGACCAAACCATCAACTAAACAATGCACCAAAACAAATGCATTAATACCTAAAGTAAAATAGGTTATGGCAAGCAATAAAGGTTCAACAGTAGGCATATTTATCAATTAAAAAGTCTTAACAAAAGGGTTCGGACGACTTGTTTGGCCAGTCAAACTAAGCTGGTGGTTTTTTAAATCAAAGGAAAAAGTCATGTTTAAAACAATCACGGTTCTTTCAGTCATTATGCTCACTTCTTGCGCATCTCAATTTGGTTCAAGGCACTCTATGTCAAACGAAACAGAAAATCAATCCACTCTTAATGGAATTTGGGAGTCGCACGGATACGGTTATGTGTTACAGCTTAAGGACAACAAAAAGAAACTTTATGATGTCAGTACCAATCACTGTTTTGATAAAGGCTTTAGCTCCAAAGAACTCTCTGCCACTTTAACAGATATTAAACAGGTTAATAGGCAGACGATACAAGCGAAAATTCAATCGGGAATCACTGATTATTACTTTAAGCGAATTGAAAAATTACCCGACACTTGTAAACAAGCACACCAGAAAAATCATGCAGAAAGTATTCGTTATTTCATTGATATCATGAAAGCCCATTATGCTTACTTCGATCTTTATGGTGTTGATTGGGACAAGCGTTCTGAACAAGTCTTGCCATTGCTAAACAGCGAACTTTCAGATACCGATGCATACGAAATTATGACCGGCTTACTGTCAGGGATTAATGATGCCCATACATCGTTCATTGCTGAAGTTAATGGTCAAGTTCAGCGTTATTCAACGGGAAGATCGAGAGTTCTCCGCCCTGCTTTGGATAAGGCTTTTGCAGCTCAAAATGGGATCGAAAGTGGCAGCACATTCAGGCGTACTTGGTTTGAAAAACACAAAAATAATATTGAACAATACATTCTCAAAGGACAATACCAATATGCTGCAAATGACAGAATACTGTGGGGAACGGTCGACGGTAAGGGTGAGGTGGGTTACATCAACTTACTGCGAATGATTAATTTTACAGAGTCCGCAACCATACAAGATGATTTAAACGTGTTTAAAGCAGAAATGAACAAAATCATGAAAGCACTTAAAAATACCCAGTCGTTAATTATTGATGTCACAACAAACAGTGGTGGTCATGATGAGATAGGCTTGGCAATGGCTGAATATTTTGCTCAGTATGATACGCTTGTTTATTCAAAATTTGCCCTTGGTTCTGAGTTGTTACCGCAGTCTATTGTGGTTAAACCCAATGGCATGTTTTATGACAAACCTGTTTATTTATTAAGCAGTGATCACACAGTCAGTGCAGCTGAAACATTCGTGCTGGCCATGAGGTCTTTTCCACAGGTAACTCATGCTGGAGATTCTACACGAGGCGCTTTTTCTGATATTTTAGAAAAGACTTTACCCAATGGTTGGGAAGTGGGCTTCTCTAATGAAACTTATCTAGACACTTCTGGCGTATCTTGGGAAGGACAAGGAATAAAACCTCAATGGCCTATGTCTGTATTTGCCGGTAAAAATATTGATCAAAGTCACCTGCAAACAATTATGGCTTTACTGAAAAAGATAACTCGCTAAAGGTTTTTTTAAAGAGGCTATTATTTTATAGGATCCTAACTGTAGTTATGACAGTCTGGTTAAATAGAAATCAATCAATCCACGGTCGTGCTTGTTTGATTTCTAAATGGCCTCGACTGTCATCATCAGTACTGGTGATTTTAAACTCGATGTCCATAGCGAAATCCTCATCGCCATCGTATATGCCTTTGAAGTGTGCTTGAATTTGCTGCATGGCGACTCTCAATTCAATGACCTCCTCATCTGTGAGGACATTTTGGGTAGAGACAGGTTGGCCGTATACTCTATCGACATTGGAGTGTCTGATGTATTGCTGAATCCAACGGTAATCAGTTTCAGATGATACCAGTCTGGAGAGCAAAAATTCATCGGGAATGGCTCCCATCGGTCCGTTAACAGTATCAATAGGTTCTGGGTTGGTGACAGAAATTTCACCGTATTGTGCATTGACGTAATAA
>CALLLZ010000312.1 GCA_938008005.1 uncultured Marinicella sp.
CAGTTTTCCAGCGCCATACGAATCATACTTTCCTCAGAAGGACAGTCCATTTTGGTAACCTCATAGATACTGACCAAACCATGGTCAGGAACCTCTGTGATTTGACCTGTACTTTGCTTTGCGTTGTTACAACTGTTGCTGCAAGTATCTGACATCGAAATAAGCTTGTTTTTAATAAGCTTGTAGTTTAATATCTATAGTTGCTATAGAGTCAAGAGTAAAAAATGAAAATTGGTCAAGTTTCTAAAAAAACCGACCTCCCTGTTCAGACCATTCGTTATTACGAGTCTCAAGATTTGATTAAATCAGCAGGAAGAACTGAGGGTAATTTCAGAGTCTATGATAACAAGGTAATCGATCAACTGGAGTTCATTAAACACTGCCGACACCTGGATCTTTCACTGAGTGACATCAAACGAATTAATGAATTGCGAGACAACCCTGATGCCATCTGTGAGGAAGTGGACATTCTTATAAATGATCAAATCAAGCTGGTTAAAATCAAAATGAAGGAATTAAGAAAACTCAAAACCCAATTAGAAACACTCTCCAACTCCTGTTCAGAGAATCAAAAAGTTGGTGATTGCGGAATCATTAAATCGCTACAAAAATGTGACTGTGATTAGCTCTTCTAAATTCAATTTGTTTTTTATTTATCCAAACCCTCAATGAGTACTTTCATTTCACCAATTTCACGATTTTGAGCATCGATAATTTCATTGGCTAATTGTTTAACTCTTGGGTCTGACAAATTAGCTCTTTTACTGGTCAAAATAGCAATTGAATGATGAGGAATCATGGCTTTCATCCAAGAAACATCTTCAATTGTGGTTTGGCTCCTTACCAAGTACAGACTACCTATAAATAAAGCCAAGCTACCAATGATGATGGATATGTTTTTACTATTGTCTTTGTACATATTCAGCATGAATGCCAACATGACTAAGGCCATAATGGCCCCCATCATCAAAGACATGTAGAATCTGGTCTCACTCCAGAAAACATGTGCAAGCTCATATGAGTTCAAATACATGGCCACATACATGATTAATGTGGATGATGCTATCATCAATAAAAATTTTGTGTAATTCATATTTTTCTCCTATAGGTACTTAATTAACATGTAAGTTGCTGCAAAAATCATCAACATGTTTTCAGTTAACGAAACAAAGCCCAGGGGCACGTTGCTGTCACCACCTACACAAGCACATTTGAGCTCGCGCTTATCCAAATAGACTGCTTTGAATACTGAGATTGCTCCAACTGTTCCTATGAAAAATGAAACAGGTGCATATAAAAGAGGGTTCAAACCGGTGAGCATGCCAATACCGGCATATGCTTCAGCAAAAGCGTAAACCTTGGCATAGGGGACATACTTCATGGCCAGTAAATCATAGGTGATGAATTGATTGGTAAAAGCATCTAAGTCCTTTAGTTTCTGGACAGCCAGGACACACATGCTGATGCCTATGAACCACATCAAAACTGATTCATAATTGATCGCTTCATAAAAATTAATGGACAATGCCAGTGACATCAAAAAAGTTACACTGAAAATGGCAATGATTGGCCCATAGGTGGTTTCATCAGAATCTTGCTGCTCAAGACCTAGATATTCCACCAAGTCATCATGCCCACCAATTCGCTTACCCTCAATAAATACCTGCGGTGTAGTTTTTACACCATGCTTTTCTTTAAAAGCATCAGTTTGTTCTCTTGATTCAAGGATTTGATCATCCAACTCATAGCCATGCTTTTTGAGTAAATGCTTGGCTTTGAGCCCAAACGGGCAGATATGATCAGATGTTTCCATCCGGTATAAAGTGGCTTGTTTTCTCATAATAAATTCTCCTAATTTGATTGGTTGAATTGATTGATATTTCTTGAGCGCCATAAGTAGTAAATCACTGGTAGTACAACCAACGTCAAAATAAGTGCACTGACCATGCCACCGACCATCGGAGCAGCAATACGGCTCATTACCTCTGAGCCAGTACCAGTCCCGTAAAGAACCGGTAATAACCCAATGATGATTGATAATGATGTCATCATTACAGGTCTGACTCTTAAACCAGCACCTTCAGTGATTGCCTGTAATAGATATCCTGAGTTGAGTTTAATGCTGTCCTCTTGCAATCTCGTAATTAGGCTTTGATACGACTGGTTTAAATAAACCAACATGATTACGCCAATCTCCACTGCAACACCAGCTAAGGCAATAAAACCGACTCCGACAGCAATTGAAAAATTAAACCCCTCCAAATACATCAACCAAATACTGCCCACTAAGGCAAAAGGTAAGGTGCCCATGATGATGGCCACTTCGGTAAAATTACGGAAATTCATGTACAACAGCAACATGATGATGGCTAAAGTCAATGGTATAACGTATGATAATTTTGCTTTGGCACGAAGCATGTACTCGTATTGTCCAGACCAGGTAATTGAATAACCGGCAGGTAGTTCAAGTCGATCGGAAACCACCTCTTGAGCCTGTTGTACAAAGGTACCCACATCAATGCCCTCAATATCGATCAAAGACCAACCTGTCAGCCTGGCATTTTCACTCTTGATACCAGGAGGACCGTCTTCGATAAACACATCAGCAACATCACCCAGTGCAATGGTCCGCTTACTTGCAGTAACGATGGGTAACAGGGCTATTTTTTCAGGCGAGTTTCTGTCTTCTTGTGGATACCTGACATTGACCGGGTAACGTTCTTGGCCCTCGACACTCATGGTGATGTTCATGCCACCGATGGCTGATGAGACCACTTGCTGAATGTCACTGACGATCAGGTTGTATCTGGCTGCTTTCTCTCGATTAATATCGACCTTGATGTATCTGCCACCAGCAACCCTCTCTGAATAGACCGATGCTGTGCCATCCACATCAGTGAGAATATTCTCAAGTTGTTTTCCAATTGATTCTATTTCATTCAAGTCTGGACCGGATATTTTGATTCCAACGGGTGTTTTAATACCTGTGGCCAGCATGTCTATTCTGGTTTTTATCGGCATCACCCAGGCATTGGTAACACCTGGGATTTGAACCAGAGAGTTAAGTTCTTTTTTGAGTGATTCAGTATCAACTCCGGGACGCCACTGGTCCCTCGGCTTGAACTGAATAAAAGTTTCAATCATGGTCAATGGTGCTGGATCAGTGGCAGTCTCAGCTCTGCCAACCTTGCCAAAGACTGTCTCTACTTCTGGAACAGTTTTGATTAATTTATCAGTTTGCTGCAGTAATTGACGCGCTTTACCTATGGAGATACCTGGATAAGTGGTTGGCATGTACATCAAATCACCTTCATCAAGCGGTGGCATGAACTCACTGCCAATTTTATTCACAGGCCAAAAACCTATGATGAGCGTGCCCAATGCTATAAGCACAGTAACTTTCGGAAATTTCAAAGCCAGTTTAAGTACTGGCATATAAATTGCTGTAAGAAATCTGTTCACGGGGTTTTTATGCTCAGCCATTACCTTGCCCCGAACAAAATAACCCATCAACACTGGCACCAAGGTAATTGCCAATGCTGCGGATGCTGCCATGGCATAGGTTTTGGTGAATGCCAATGGTGAGAACATCCGTCCTTCTTGTGCTTCTAATGTGAATACAGGGATAAAGCTCACTGTTATGATTAACAAACTAAAAAATAAGGCAGGTCCCACTTCTGATGCTGATTTAATGACCACTTCCCACCTGTTTTCTTTTGTGAGTTCGGTTTTTTCCATGTGTTTGTGCATGTTTTCAATCATCACTATGGCACCATCTATCATCGCTCCAATGGCAATGGCAATTCCACCAAGGGACATGATGTTGGCATTTAATCCTTGCATGTGCATGATGATAAATGCAGTCAAAATACCCACTGGAAGTGAAATGATGGCAACCAGTGATGAGCGAACATGAAAGAGGAAAATAATACAAATCAGCACCACTACGGCAAATTCTTGGAGCAGCTTATGCCACAAGTTCTCAACAGCTCGCTCGATTAGAGCACTTCTGTCATAGACAGTGACAATCTCGACACCCTCAGGCAGACCTTTCTTTAATGTCTCCAGCCTCTCTTTAACA
>CALLLZ010000313.1 GCA_938008005.1 uncultured Marinicella sp.
CTTTAGGAAACACGCCACCTGAATCTCAAGATACCCATGCTGGTGTAGGTAAACAATATACCCTCGAGCAAGCAAGCCAAATAAATACTGATGTTGATGAACTCATTGAAGTAGCCAACTCGGGCAAGGTAGATTTGATTGCTCGACTTGGTTCATCATCGAGTTATCAATATGATATACAAAATGGCGAATTTAATTCATCTGACAATGAAACTATTTCACCTTTAGGTTTAATGTCATTAGCATCTAACGATAAACCGTTAACATTTAGCCTGGTGCCATTGGGTTTAGGCGAACGCTTGGCTTTTGATCGCGATGGTGATGGGATTTATGATGTACAAGAGATAAAAAACGGCTCTGATCCAACGGATCAAAATTCGACTACCATAAAACCATTAACTGGTTTGTGGTTCAACCCCAGCAGAAGCGGTCATGGCATGGATTTACAACTTGCTGGAGACAATCTGTTCATCATATGGTATACCTTCAATGACGATGGTTCACCAACTTGGTATTTAGCTGCAGGTGAATACAGTCCTAACTGGCAAACTAATTTAACGCGTTTCACATGGGATGCAAACAGCAGAACCACAACGGCAGAAGAGGTAGGCACAGTCACTTTGGACTTCACTGATGGTAAGCACGCCACATTTTCGTGGGATATTAATGGCAGAGCAAGCTCTGAACCTTTTCAGTTTTTTGAGTTCGCTGGTGGAGACACCATTAATCAGCAAACCAGTGCTTATTATGATGCCAATGACAGTGGCTGGGGAATATCCGTTGCCACACAAGGATCAATTGCTGCCTCTATTATTTTTTATTTTGATGAAAATGGCGAACCTATATGGGCATTAGGCAGTGGTTCCAACGAACAAAATACATCTATTGATATGTATACGTACACAGGTTTTTGTCCAGATTGTGAATTTACACCAACCACCGCTGAATTAATTGGTTCACAAAACATGAAATTTTCAAGTTCTAGAGTAATTGATTTCAATGTTAATTTAGAATCTCCTTCATTGCCTATTAATTGGAACTTGAATGGAGTTACTTTGACACCTTTATCAAATGAAGTATTTGACCCAAGCCTCCAGTGATTATTTCATAACTACATAACCATTAAAAACAAAATGTTACACTGATAACTTAATCTAAGTTATCAGTCGCTTCTATATTACTTACTTTGTAAATCGTTTCTAAGGTGCATATAAAGGCTTTTACTCTATGTCCGATACTAAAGGGTATCGAATATAACGAAGATTTACGACTAGCCTATATATCACTCACTGGACTGGATGCCCAACTAAACTCTTTAACTTTTTCAAAGAAAACTGCTGATATGACAACTTAAGTCTTTAATTTGGTCTCCAGTCAATAAAAGTTAAAATACAGAGCAATTTAAATAATCGAATAATTAGAATTTAGAAATCATTTTTTCTAAAGTTTTCACACAGGCAATTCGGTTTTTTGATCGCTTGAAAAATTCTGGTAAATGAAAAAGCGCTCTTGAATATCTGTGACTTTGAACATCTCTTTCAGACGACAAAACATAATCCCTCAATGCGATTGCATGATATTTATCCCAAGCCCAAATCAAATTACCCTTTACATCACCCTGATAAAATGCATCAACTGGCCATTGGATTCTTACTTTCTTTAGGCAGAGTTACTACTTCTTACTAATACCAGTAATAGGGTAGAGTTAACTGATTGAAAACATTGGATTTTATATTATCCATTTTATGTAAATAAAAAGAATAAATGAGAAATATCAAAACTGTTAATCATAAATCTTTAACTTCATCATTTCCCCAATTGTGGCTGTGAATGAGCCTTTAACAGTTTGATCAAAATCGAACTGACCAATCATATTTATATGTTCCCATGCAATCACAGAGCCTTTTCTAATAGATTCAATAACCATTTTTTTGTCTTCTTTTGTCTTCAAATTACTGTAGTAATCAGATAAGTAGAGATAGTTCCAACAAATTATCAGGTTTTTGATGAGGGTAGTGCACCCAACAACTTTTTGCATCTCATCTGGTGTGCCAACATATAGTTTGCCTTTTCTTGCATGAAAAACTGCCCCAGAGAGTTTTTGACCCAGCTCAACTCTGTTTAATTGCTTTTGAATTGAAATTCTTAATGGTTTATTGTCTATGTAATTCAGTATGAAATTGGATTTAATGAGCCTGCCGAATTCTTTTAAGGCACGATACAGTTCATTATCTGGCGAACTAGAAGATAATATTTTGAAAATTTGCGAAGCTGTATTAACTCTTAATTTTATTGTTGCCATGAGTCGTAAAATGTTATCCCAGTTTTTTAAAATTAACTTTTTATTTATTGCAGTTTTAGGTGCTATTGGGTTGGTGGTATTTTTTTTCAAAGTCTTAGCTTCAAATGCATATATGGCCTGTTTGTGGATATTTTTAATTCGAGGTGCAAATGAAACATTCAAAAAGTGTAGGCCAGCGAAAATTGCTTCTGTGTAACCATGAGTGTCAGTGGAATGAACACGACCCTTTATTTTTTCACCTTCACGAAATAAAGAAGCCTCTGAGCTCACGATCGAATCCATCATGTAGGGTGCTTCTCTATCAGACGAAGTTAATATATTGTAATGATAGAATTTCTGTTGTTCATCTACTGAGCTATTGACATTAATTCCTTGTTCTTTGTCAAAATATTTATATGAATAGTTTGCTAAAAGTGATTCAACCGCCACAATAATTTTTTTGCCATCACTACTGGTATGTATGATTCCATTTTTATTGTTATACAAAGTGGGCATTGAAAGTTTTTGAATGAACCTCACGACTACTTCATTGGCCTTTTCTACGTTATCTGCAGAAAACCATTTCAAATCTGTGTCACTTAGATTTTTACTGGATATTCCTTTAGATGACTTTGCCATGGTGTGGTGACCGTAATTATTTCCTAAGCTCATTAATGTTGCATATAACAACTTTTTGTCTATTGATTTGTTTGCATACTTATTGGAGGAATGCTTAAATGCTGTGGAAAAATTTGTGTAAGAATCTACTTCGGAAATCAACTCATATAACAATTTATATTTGGCATCTGTTAAAAGCCCAGGGATAAACTTAGAAGAGTCAAATTCGGCATCAGGGTCTTTCAATTTCCAATTACCGTTGGCATTTATTTTCAAATCTTCATTTTCACCATCAATGAATCTTTTGTTAACTTTCTGATATGTTTCGGTCAAAACTTTGCCCATAGATTTCAGAATGTCCTCACCATTTTTAAACTTATCTAGCCTGGCTGATTTCAGTAGAGTTTCTTTTTTGGTTTCCCAATCCCTATCAGATATGAGGTATGAATTTATATGTCTGTATTTATATGAGTATTTTAATGTAAGGGTTTTATTTCTGATGGCCTGCTCAATATGTGTGAATAGAATTATTTTGTATTTTGTAATTTTAGGAATGCTGTCATCTAAGTCAAAATTAATTTGATCGTACTTTGTGAAAAATTCTTTTTCGAAATCTTTGTCATTGATATTTTTAGCAAATTTATTTATGGCTCTAATTAGGTGAGGGCATGAATGATCTTCATCAAACATCAATGTTCTAATAAACGGCGTAATTGATTTTTGGACCCGGTCTGATGCTGCAAATAAATATTCATAATATTTCTGTTTATTTTGAATGTCACTCAGGTCATTCTGAAACAACAATACATTATCTTCAAAATCTGGATCTTCGCTGATGAAATATGATTCAATGAGATGCCTGGCTTTTTCATTTCTTTCAGCTTCCATGTATGTTTGATCATTCAGAATTTCTCCGCACCTTTTCAATACTTCTCTTGTTGATACAGCTGTAAGTGCCACGGCTTGTCCAGACTCAATAGACTCTTGTTCATTGCTTTCTATCGTATTTCGTTGATGACTTTTAGCTTTATTAGTTTCATATCTGAGTTTTTTTAATATGGCATCTACTGAAGCATCTTGGCGAAGGAAGAACTGATCTTGAATGAATGCAGATAAGTGAAGCTTTAGCTTGGTTTTATTTTTCAGTCTCTTTATTTGGTTGATATCTGAGGTATATATCCAGTCAGCAAAGTTTTTTATACCTTTGGACGATAAATCCAGAGCTTTTAACAGTGGTTTTATCTTTATAAATGATTTTCTAAATAATCCTAATATTTCGGCATTTTTATTTAATTTTGTTTTAGTTTCACCTTGATTGATTTTCTTAAGTTCGGTAAATGAATCAGTAACGTCATTTTGTTCCAAAAGATCGGTTATAACCCTCTTCTGATTAACAGTAATATTTTGATCAAACCTTTCCATAATTTGAGTTTCATATTTCAGAAATGAGTCATTAACTATTGAGGCAAGTTTGTTGTATCCTGGTATTTCGATTCTCGACTCCCAACAAAAATCGTATAGCGCTTTGAAAGCTTCAGCCTTAGACTTCACATGGTCAACTTGAATTAATGCATGACCTCTTAAGATTGTTTCATCAGCTTTTGTATATTTTCTCCATCCATAAGCATCAAGAATCATTTCTCTGTGTTTTAGTGCTGTTTCATAGGCATAATCTTCTAAATCTATTGTGTTCGTAAGTCTCAACTCTTTATGAGCTTTAGTAATATCCTTTGGTCTTGACTGAAGTTTGTCTGAGTCGAAAAACATTCCTCTAGAGCCAAAATATGCCCACTGCATGAGGAACCCAAGCTTATTTACATCGGTCTTCAGTTTATGAATGATTGGCAGATTTTTATAGTTGACAGCAATCAATGTATTGCGAGCCGGCTTTGAAAATTTAGGCACTTCCTTAAATGCCCGCTCGCGTGATTTTGATAGAATTTTTAGTGATGACATGATATATTGTTCAGAAGAGTGAGTTTTCAAAAAATTGATTTCTTTTCAATTTTTGACCATTTTTGAAACGACATATTACAGTATACTTAGCTCCAGAGGGGCACTTTTTGTAGTGTACACTACAATTCCAACTACCAAACCAGCATAGAAAGCCATCTTAAATTTACAGTTTTGTAGTGTACACAACATTTTGGTCTGAACGCTATTTTTAAGTTGTTTTCAGTGTACAATACAAAATGATGGCCTCATTAAATAATCAAATATGATGGAACCGACTTCAGAGTTATATGAATCTCTTCAGATTGCTTATGAGCATTTCAATAAGAAATTGTTTGACTCTAAATTAGTTAAAGTCATTTTTACTGTGCAGAGGAAGAAAGGTGTAATGGGTTACTTTGCCCCTGAACGCTGGGGAAGCTTGACTGGTAAGAAATGTCATGAAATTGCTATCAATCCTTCCTACCTCGCAAATGCCAGACTAATCGAAGTTATGCAAACACTGGTACATGAAATGGTTCACTGCTGGCAATTTTGTTACGGAGATCCGGGTAGAAAGTTTTATCATAATAAAGAGTGGGCCAATAAAATGATGGACATAGGCCTTATGCCATCATCCACAGGTAGGCCAGGGGGCAAAATCACCGGTCAACATATGAGTGACTATATTATTGAAGGTGGCGAATTTTTAAAAGCATTTAAGGTTCTTGAGAAAAAGAAAAAATTCAAACTTAAATGGATAGATTTAATGTCTTTGCCACGGCTTTTCGATCCAATAATTGCAAATCCCAGTCAATCAAATCATCCTGTTACACCAGTTCCAAATATATCTGCTTTTTTAGCTAATAATCCAGAAATTGAAGATTTTGAGGAAACAAAATTGATTCAGTATCAGTTGGATGAGAGTGAAGCTGCATTTTCTGAAATGCTTCCAGATAATTTCATAATCCAGCATAAGCCTGTTCGTAATACCAGAGTAAAGTATATTTGCCATGGGTGTGACACAAAAGTTTATGGCAAATCAAATCTTAACATCAGGTGTGAAGATTGTGACTTGTTATTCGAGGTAGATTAGAATATTTTTAAAATATTATTTTGTGTGACATTCATTGGCACAATAGTGACAACCATCCACATTCGAATAATGACTCTTGGCAGCTAGTACCGCTCCATGGCAGTTTGCGTGAACACCTAAAGATACTTGGTTGTGAGGTAATGGTAATCTGTTGCAGTGGCGGTCTAAGTTGTGAACCTCATGTTCACCACCGGCTTGAGCATTTTTATTGACACAAAATCTTGGCATTGTTTTCTCCTGATTTGATAGTTCAACAAACGTTAGTCCATTTGGCTAATGATTACTGTCCATATTTTCCTTCTTTACTGTAAGAAAATATTATTGATGTAATAAAATATTGATTTTTTGGAATCAATCTATACTATAAAGACATCATGTTTAATACAATCAGAAATAACAAAAGCCTCAAATACTATATGACAATACTTGTCTTGGTGCTTGTATCAGGCCAATTACTGGCTGAAATTTCTGAGTGTGACATGCAGTCATCAGAATCAAATAATCATTCCACGCACATGATGGATTCAAGCGACCCTCATGCAGGTCACGACATGAGTCAAATGTCCGAGATGTCAGAACACTCCAAAATTAGTGATTGTTGTATGGATGATTGCCAATGTGCTCAAAGCGCATGTTCAACATCTTTAACTATGATTTCCAACAAAACTGGCTTTAAGCTTTTCAGTGACGCAAAGTCATTGGTTCAAAAATCAAATTCATCGTACATTTCTCAAGCATCATCAGCGCTTTTTCGTCCTCCCATTTTCTGCTAACACAGGATTAGTCCGCCCAAAATTTGGGTAGCAATAATCAATGTATTGGCAGAGGAATCAAAACCTCTATCTGTAAATAAATTTGGCTCGTTTGAAAAACGCAGCCAAAAAAGCCCATTGTAATATTTCAATGAAATGTTTCACAAGGGTTAACCCATGAGGGGTTGGTATGACAAACAAAACACATAACTGGCATCAGGCGATAGGATTTGTCCTTGTGCTGTTTCAGATGACATCAGTTTCAGGAGAAGTAATGCCTGAAAAGCTATCCATTAATCGCGCCATAGACATGGCTCAAAGGAATGACCCATGGCTTGATGCAAGCAAGTTCACACAGTCTAAATTGGAGGCGACCGCCATTGCTGCCGGTCAACTTGATGATCCAACAGTTTCATTGGGTATAGCTAACATCGGTGCAGATCGCTTTGATTTTAATCAGGAGCCAATGACACAATTCAAAGTTGGTTTGACTCAAATGTTTCCAAGAGGCAATACACGAGAGATTAAATCAGAGCAATTCAACTTAATGGCCAATGAACAACCATTATTAAGAAAAAACAGACTTGCCTTATTGAAAAAGCAAACAAGTATTTATTGGCTTGAAGCCTTTAGAGCACAAATGAGTCTTTCTTTGATTGAGCAAGACCGGCCATTATTTGAACAGCTGATAGATCTGGTAGAGGCCAGTTATTCATCTGGATTTGGAAAAACCAGACAACAGGATTTAATCAGGGCTGAGCTTGAATTAACTCGCCTGGATGATCGTTTAACCGTTCTTGATCAAGCCTATGAGAAAAGTTTAGAGCAGCTCAAAGGCTTAATTAATGAACCATATGGCAATTTGGATTATTCAACAAAACAGGTTTCCTACTCCTTAGGCAGTGAACTTCCTTCCACCAGCGATCAAGATGTTTTATCTATCGGCAATGATGAGTTGCTGAACACATTAATGCTGCATCCAGTAATTAAAGCTATGGATATTCAAATTGAAGCCGAAAGTAAGGGTATTGAATTGGCAGAACAAAAATACAAACCTGCCTGGGGCTTGAATGCAAATTATGGTTATCGAGATGATGCGGAAAATGGTATCAATCGAGCAGATCTTTTCTCAATTGGAGTGACCTTTGAACTTCCGATTTTCACTAAAAACAGGCAAGACCAAAGTCTTAAAGCAGCCCTTCATTCGGTTGATAGTAAGGAGTCAAAAAAAGCATTGCTGTTAAGGGAATTAGTTGCATCCTTTGAATCTGCCAAAGCACAACTCATTAGGCTCAATGAACGAAACGAGCTTTATGAGCACACCTTACTGCCACAAATGAACGAACAAGCAGAGGCATCCTTGAATGCATACACGAATGATGACGGTGATTTTGCAGAAGTTATCAGAGCCAGAATAGCAGAATTAAACGCTCAAATTGATGCACTGACCATCAAGGTGGATATTGCTAAAGCGAACGCTCAAATCAATTATCTTTTAACTGGCAAAGAAAATTTACATAAAAGCCAGCTTGAATCAGTGGAGAACAACAATGAGTAACAAAAGCACAAAAATTAATGTATTGATTCTTGGATTGGTGTTGGGTGTGATTATAGGAGCCTTTGCTTCCTATTTCATTTTTGCTACCGGCAGTGAAACAATGGATACTGAGGAAAGTTCAGATACAAAAGAGCCCTTGTATTGGGTTGCACCGATGGACCCCAATTATCGAAGAGATAAACCAGGCCAGTCTCCAATGGGTATGGATCTGATTCCATACTATGGTGATGAGGGAAAAGAAAGTCCTGGCACCATCAACATATCACCTAATGTGGTTCATAATCTGGGAGTCAGAACACAAGAGGTAACATTACAAAAAGGCACCGTAAGTATCAATGGTGTCGGTATGGTTCAATACGATGAAGAACAGCTGTTTCATATTCACCCAAGGGTTGAAGGGTGGATTGAAAAGCTTTATATCAAGTCATCAGGTGAGGAAGTATTAAAGAATCAGCCGCTTTATGAAATGTACTCACCGCAGTTGGTTAACGCTCAAGAAGAGTTGTTACTTGCTCTTAAGCGCAATGACAGTCGATTTATCAAAGCAGCTGAAGAACGGCTCAAATCTTTACAGTTCTCAAGTGAGCAAATTGCTCAAGTTAAAAAATCTAAAACCGCACTGCAAAGGGTAACTTTTTACTCGCCCAA
>CALLLZ010000314.1 GCA_938008005.1 uncultured Marinicella sp.
TCTTTAGATTCATGCTGTAATAACCATTGCTTTCTTTCTAGTCCGCTGGCATAGCCGGTTAAGGTGCCGTTGGCTCCGATGACACGGTGACAAGGAACGATGATAGAAATTGGGTTTTTGCCATTGGCTGCACCTACGGCCCGAACTGCTTTGGGGTTATTTATTTGGTTAGCTATGTCTGAATAAGAAGCTATTTGACCGAAAGGTATGGTTAATAAGGCTTGCCAAACTTGATGCTGGAATTCTGTACCCTGTTGGTCGAAGCTTAAATTGAAAATTTGTCGTTGGTTATTCAAGTATTCACTGAGTTGGCATTTGCATTGTTCAGTGTGTTTATTAGGTTTTACTTTCTGTTGTGGCCGTTCCACAAAGTTAACACCGGCTATGCCTTTTTCAGTGGCGCTGATTTCAAGGATGCCAATATCACTTTTTATGTTATCAGTGAAGGTTTCAGTCATTTTGGGTTCTGGTTTCATTGTATCTGTTCGATTCGATTATTGATTCCACAGTTGGAATGTGAGGTAACTGCGCCAAGGTGACATCAGTACTGGGTTAATAGATTGATTGTTGACATGTTTGAGGGCTTTATTAATCCCCAAGTCACCGGCTAAAAATATATCAGGATCGTTCTGGCCGCGCATTTTGGCGTAGTTAATTGTCCATGGGCCTATGCCTTTTATGGTTAGCCAAGTGTCTGGGTTTGCGGCTTCTTCATTATCTAAAAAATGTTGAGCTAAAGCTTGTAAGCTTTTTTTTCGGGCGCCAGGCATTTTGAAAAAAGCCAGATCACTCATCGCAATGGCTTTTGGTGTCGGAAAGTAATGTTGCTTATGATCGACTTTATCGCCCAGTGTTGTTACCAATTGAGTAACTAGTTTCCTGGCAGCTTGAACGGACACTTGTTGTCCCAATATTGCACGAATACCTGCTTCAAAAACAGACCATATACCAGGGAGTCGTAAACCTGTTTTAAGCTCAAAACCGTTGGGTAGTTGCTCAGCCAAATGTGATTCTACTAAGCTGACATCTGTATCGAGATCCAACACCCGGCGAATGTTACTTAATATCGGGCGCAATTGGCGTAAGTCTTCACAATTTAATTGAACCACAAAAGCATGCTTTTGTGGTTGATGGGTAGCAACAAATGAACCGACACTGCCATTCAACCTAAAAGTCCTGCCATAGCAATTAGAACCAATGGTTTCTAACCCATTAATCAATCTGGCTTGTAAAAAGTTCTGCATACGTGGCCAATCATAAGGTGGGCGGTAACTGAGCTTGAGTTTTAATTCATCCGAATTATCAGGGCCTGATTTTCGAATCTGTGTAGGGGTTAATTTTATAGATTTGATAAATGCATCATTAAATCGTCTGACACTATTGAAACCACATGCTAAAGCAATTTGATTGATGGGTAATTGGGTTTGGTGTAACAGTTGTTTAGCCATTAAACACTGTTGATATAGGGCGTATGGTTTTGGGGCAACACCTACATATTTGACGAATAGTTGGCGTAAGTATCGATCACTGATACCCAAGTATTCAGCAAACTGAGTTAAAGTTTGCTCCTCTAACACTCCGGTATTGATCAGTTTAATGGCGCGATTCAGTAAAGCTTGATTGCCTAACCAGGCTCCCGAGTTGGGTGCACTGTCAGGGCGACACCTTAAACACGGTCTGAATCCTGCCTGAGCAGCTTGGTGTGCAGTCGGGTAATATTCAACATTGATTTCTTTGGGTGGAGTGGCTGGACAAATACTGCGGCAGTAAATACCAGTGGTTTTAACAGCAGTAAAAAAGCGCCCATCAAATCGAGCATCTCGTGATAAACGGGCTTTTCTACAAACTTTTGGTTTAAGCACAATGGTTCTGTGATGGAATAAATAGGTATTTATTGTAAATCAAGCCAACTTATAAACCAGCCATTTTCGGAACTGAATTGATGTTGTTTAATTATTGAACCGCTTGGCAAATTTTATGACTGCAATAAATTAGCCACAATAAAACATTTATTCAACACAATTATTAAATATACTGAACGCTAATTATTGGATTTTAATGGTTGATGAATGATGAAAAAAATTGTATTGATGACGATTGTTGCTTTGTTGCTTTCTTGTGGAGGTGATGAAAATGAAAACAAGAAAGATGGAATTAATCAAAGCCAAGATGAAAATCAAACCCATTCTGAACAGAGTGGATTGGATCAATCAGTTGATGAAGGGTTAATTGATTCAGGCAAGTCTGAATCTGTGGATATATCAATCAATCCTAAAACACTGTTTAAGGTACTCAGTATTTCCGAAGGGGTCTATGATAATACCAGTGCGCTGCAAATTAACTTTAATTTGCCAGTAAAAAAAGGCCAAGCCTTCGATCAGTTAATACGGGTGGAGAGCGATAAACAACTGATCAAGACGGATTGGATTTTTAGTGACAACCAAATGGCATTGTATTTCCCATTTATAGAGGCTGAAACCAATTATGAGGTTAATGTCAGTCAGTTATTAAGTAGTGTTAATAATAAGACACTGAGTCAAGCTACCAAAATTTCAATCAAAACACAGCCTGAAAAGAAAAATGCACGTTTTATATCCAAGGGTAATACCTTGCTAAGTACTGACGATGAGCTGCCTATAGAGGCAGTTAATGTGGATGCAGTGGAGCTTAAATTCTGGAAAATCAAAAAAGGTGAGGTGTATACATTCTTACAGAATCCAAACAAAAGAGACATTTACAGTTTAAAACAGTTAACGGGTATGGCTGAACTGGTTAACACCAGTCATTTTGAGTTGAACGACAAGAAGAATAAAACTGAAAACCATAATTTACCCATTGATGACATTGATGCCATCAAGACTTCAGGTGTTTACTTTGTAACCATGATGCCTGATGACGATTCATATCAGTATGAATTTGAATCGACTTGGTTTATTCAAACAGATTTGGGGTTACACACCCGTGTTTATAAAGACAATGTGGCTGTCTTTGTGCATAGGCTACCAGCGGCTGAAATGTATCCTAATGTTGAAGTTTCATTGATTAATTATAAAGGAGAGGTGGTCAACGAAGGGCTGACAGACAGCCAAGGTTTTGTCTCTTTGAACTCAAATTCTAAACACGAAATTGCTTATGTTATTGCTGAGACGAAAAATGCCATTAATTTAGTCCGATTAAGCCAGCCTAAGCTGGATTTATCAGAATTTAAATTGGCCAGTCGCAGTTACCATTTACAAGAACTGTTTTTGTATGCACCCAGAGACTTGTATCGTCCAGGTGAGGTGGTTCAAATCAATGGATTGTTAAGGGATGATGATGGTCAAATGGTCACAGCCAGTCCTGTTAAAGTAGAAATAAGACAACCTGACAGTCGCTTGTTCAAAGAAATCACTTGGCAAGGTGATGAACAGGGTTATTACCAAACTGAATTCACTGTTCCCAGTGATGCAATGACCGGAGCATGGTCTTTCAATGCCAAGTTGGCTAATAAAACGCC
>CALLLZ010000315.1 GCA_938008005.1 uncultured Marinicella sp.
ATACATATGCGCAACAGCAAGTACAAAAAAATGATGAAAATATTTCAACGAAAGAAAAGAAAGCAGTGATTGAAGCGGTAGGAAAACAACTGCAAGATAACTATGTATTTCCAGAATTAGCAAAAAAAATGTCGGATCAAATTATTAAAAAACAAAATAGCGGTCAATATAAAAAGATCGATAATGTGTTCGAATTCAGAGATATTCTTACTAAAGACTTGAGAAGTGTAAGTCAAGATAAGCACATCAGTGTAATCTTTGATCCAGAGGCTATTGAAGACCAAAAACAAGCAGTGACTGAAGCGGAGAAACAAAAACTGCAAGACAAAATAGTTGAACAAAATAGCAAGGGAAACTTTGGTTTTCATGAAGTGAAAATTCTTGAAGGTAATATAGGGTATTTAAATTTACGTTCTTTCCAAGACCCTTCTTATGCCGGTGATACAGCAGTGGCTGCAATGAACTTTCTATCTAATACCGATGCAATTATTATAGACTTAAGGCAAAATGGTGGCGGTAGCCCCCAAATGATTCAATTGATCAGCAGTTATTTGTTTGATGAAGAGCCTGTTCATTTGAACAGTTTTTATCACCGGCCTGAAGACAGAAACACACAGACCTGGACGCTACCGCACGTATCAGGTAAGCGCAATCCAGATGCGCTCGTCTATGTGTTAACCAGCAATCGCACATTTTCAGCTGCAGAAGAATTCAGTTATAACTTGAAGAACTTAGAAAGAGGTACATTGGTAGGAGAGACCACTGGCGGTGGTGCACATCCAGGTGGGCCAGTAACTGCAACAGATCGTTTCCAAATCTGGGTGCCAACAGGCAGAGCCATAAATCCCATTACCAAGACCAATTGGGAAGGCACAGGCGTTTCGCCACATATAGAAGTAGATCAAGTTGACGCTTTCGGTACAGCTTATCTCAAGGCATTGGATCAATTGGCAAAAGTCAACACCGATGAAATATCCCAAACCATTTATAACTGGGTAAAAGAAGGCTTAAAAGCAGAACAACAAATTACTGAATTAACTGAAGCTCAAATGCAAATCTATACAGGCAATTTTGGCCCCAGATCAGTTCAATTAGAAAACGGCGATCTATACTATCAGCGCTCTGAGGGCAATAAATACAAACTGATACCGATGGGTAATCATAAATTCAGTATCAAAGAAATACCATTTTTCAGAATTGAGTTTGAACAAGGAGAGGATGGTAATCAAGTTGCCGCACTGATAGGTCACTATAATGATGGCAGGAAAGACAAAAACATCAAAGACTAATTCTGACACAATTATTTAAGGCATCGAATTCACAAGGAAGTGAGTTATCTGTACTAGCCTGATACATTTAATGCAAAAATAACCATGCAATTCACGAATCGCGGATAGGTAACTCCTTGTTTTATGTGCCTTTTACGAAGCGAAATGACGGTCTCACGTAAACACTGTTGTTGATTATTTTATTCTGATTAACATGGGTATCATCATTAACACATGAGGTACTCAATATGAAAATTCGACAACAAATTAAATTAACCTTGGCTTTTACGACCTTGGCTTTCAACACTCAATCAGCTGAGCTGCATGTGGTCATTGATGAAGTTAAAAATAATGATGGTGTGATTTTGGCTCAACTTTTTTCAGGAGAAGATAATTTCAATAAAGGGCAGGCAATAACAGGCACCAAGCTGCCAGCAAAAAAAGGCATTGGAGAGTTGATGTTCAAAGACTTGGTTCCAGGTGAATATGTAGTGCGTTTATTTCACGATGAAAATAACAATCAGAAGATGGAAAAGAATATCTTCGGCATGCCTAAAGAAGGCTATGGATTTTCTAATGAAGCGGTTGCTCATCTGGGGCCGCCTAAGTATAAGGATATGGTGGTACAAATCGAAGCAAAAGATGCATCGGTGAGAACAAAAGTTATTATGAAGTATTAATAAGAGATCAATTATGAACAGACGAGACTTCATCGCAAACATGAGCCTGCTGACCTCTTTGAGTTTGGTTCCCAAGATGGCATGGGCTTTGGAGAGCGATTCTAAAACCACATACCAACAGTTTAAAAAAGCATTGTCCAGCCAGCCTCAATTGATTGGTTATCAAAATTACACACAAGAAAGGGTGGTTGATAACTTAAAGGTTGAAGGTCAATTTCCTCAAGGCTTCAAAGGCAGCCTCTTCCGTAATGGTCCTGCCTTGTTTGAACGCGATGAAGTTCGTTATGAACATTTGTTTGAAGGTGATGGCATGATTCATGCTTTCACCTTTGATCAAGGTAAAGTATCCTATAAAAATAAATTTGTGCAAACAGAGAAACATCGGGCTGAACAATTAGCGCAGCGATTTCTATATGACTTCAGTGGTATAGGTATTAAAAATCCAAAGCCCATTAGCAGCGCTGATACCATTAATCCAGCCAACACCAACATTCTTCCGGTAGGTGATGAACTCTGGGCATTGTGGGAAGCTGGTTCGGCCCATAGTCTGAATCCAGAAACACTGGAAACCAAGGGTACGGTGACCTTGGACAGTGACCTCAAAGGCATGCCTTTTTCAGCGCACCCCAAAGTTGAAGCTGATGGTACGATTTGGAATTTTGGATTGGATTACAGTTCAGGTAAACTGATTATGTATCGCTTGAAACCCTCTGGTCAATTGCATGGTTTCGGTGTGATTGACACAGGTTATCATGCGATGTTGCATGACTTTTTGGTCACTGAAAAGCACATTCTGGTAATACTACCTTCTTTGGCTATTAACCAAGAGGCTAAAAGTTTTATGCAACAACAAACCTTTATGCCAGAACAGCCTATGCGAGTTTTGGTGATTGATAAGAATGATTTTAAAGTGAAATCAAGTCATGAGTTTCCTCCATGTTTCATATTTCACTTCGGCAATGCTTGGGAAGATGCAGATGGCAGTATACATTTTGATGGTTGTCGCTACCCTGATTTAAAAATAATGAAGGTGATAGAACAGGCGATGGCTGGTAAAACCTCCAATAACGAACACAGTTACAGCCAAAGCACTTTGTTCACCATCCGCTCCAATGGCCAAACCAGTCAGCAAATATACGATGGCATCAGTGAATTTCCACGCATATCCCCATCAATGACTGGACTGAAAAATAAAAAGGTGTTTTCCATTGGAGGTGATAAAGATCAAGAATGGATGCAATCAGTCCGCTCATTGAATATCGACACCGGTAAGGTCGACAGTTATGATTATGGCAGCGACTACTTGGTGGAAGAGCATATAGTGGTTGAAAATGGTCATAGACTTGAAAAGAATGGCTATTTACTGGGCACCGCATTGCATTGGCCCAGTAAAAAATCATGTGTGTCTTTATTCGAAGCTGATAACCTCAGTGCAGGTCCGATCGCTAAAGCTTGGCTGCCATTTCACATCCCTCTTGGATTCCATGGCAACTTCAGTAAAGCAGTTTGAATGATCTGAATAAACTTGGTCTGAGCCATTATTGGGCCTGATATTGTATTGAGTTTAAGCCAAGGTTTAATTCAATAAACCCACTTCTTTCAGTTTAGGTAAGTATTTTTGCGACACGGGTACAGCCATGCCATTTTTCATTGTCAGTGTGGCCTTGCGGCTTTGTTTCTTAACATCAATCACGGCATCAATGGCCACCCACCAGGAGCGGTGCACTTGTAAACCTGGATAGTCCTATAATTCCACCAAAGCATCTTTCATTCTGAGCAGCATCATGTGGTCGCCTTGTTCTGTGTGGACTTGCAGATAATGATCCTCCATAGAGAAACAGATTAAATCAGTACCAAGCTGATGGGGCAGGCGGTTAACGAAAGGGCTGGTTTTTGGGGCGGTTGATTCGATGGTATGGTTTTTATTTCTGGCTTGATCAATCAGATAACGAAGGATATTAAGCGTCAGCCCCAAAATAAAGACTTTAGGAAAAAAGAATAAAAAATTATCTGGGAAAGCTGGCTTTAAATCAAAAAATAAATAAGAATAATACTCCACAAAAAAAGTCAAAAAAACCGAGCCAAATAATGAAGAAATAACTAAATTAATCAGAATGTTAAGTTGTTTTTTAGCCAAGTAAAATTGGCATAATTTATCGGTTTGGGTGTAAATCAAATGCCCCACAACAATCATAACCACCCAGTACAATAACCTTTGTAGCAAAGGCATCTGAAAGCTACCGAAAGGTCCGAGATAACCTACCACCAAGCCAATACCCAAAGTGATCATAACAGTCATCAGACTGGGTAGTTGTATTTGGTACCGTTTGTTGAGGTCAAACTTGTTTTTTGACACAGTCAATATTACCCACAGATCATATAGAAAAGACACATCATATTATATTAACCCATGGTGTATTTAGAAACTTTTGTTTATAAAGATGTTACTTACCCTCGTCATTCCAGACGAGCCGGTAGGAGAGAGCAGGAATCTAGGTAGAGAACCTTTCAGTTTTGTATGGTTAAAGCTTACAAGCCAAAATTAAGTGTTAGAAGCCACACAATCACAGTTATTAGGGTTAATTCATTTAAAATTACTCCAAATGCACGACAGGTTATATTATTACAGAGAATTCACTTAAGGAAGTAGCGTTTCATCCCATATTAAAGTTATAGAAATATGGTTGATTTGTCGTCCTGTTAAATTTATCTTAAGTTCGTCATTCCAGCCGAGCTAAAGCGAGGGCAGGAATCTGGATTAGGTTACTGAGTCATATATTTGTTGTTAAAAAACTCCAAGGGTAAGTAACAATCAATGAATAGGATAATATGGTCATGATCTACACAGTCGGATAATTCCAAAAGGCATCCAAATTTAAATTATTTAAATATAAGTGATGGCTATTCTCAAGTTTTGAGAAAACGTGATGTAACAATGGCATTTTTAACCCGGAAATAACCATGCAACAACTCGTAATCAAACTCAGTCCACAGGCCACAGAACAGTACCTGAAAATTGCCTCTGATAATACCAGCCACAATACCAGCGAATCGGATGTCCAACTCGATATCAATATGGCCATGATGGCCGGCCTGTGCT
>CALLLZ010000316.1 GCA_938008005.1 uncultured Marinicella sp.
TATGATTACATCAAGAATAATGCGATTAAAGCTGGGTTGCCTGATGCAGAAATTCGCTTTTATGGTTTATATGAATCTTAATGATTAAAAGGGTTGGCTGAAGCCAACAATCCGGGTGTGTGTTTTGGAATGTCGAATTTATCCCACTTGGTTTTTGAAGTCAAGGTTGGCTAAAGCCGACAATCCATATGGGATGTTTTGGTACGTGGGATTTATCCCGCCTTGATTGGTGAGGTTAGCTGCTCTTTTATGACCCAGCCGAATACATCGTTGTAGATGATTAAAAAAACGATCAGGAAAAGCCACCCTTTTATTGGGTGGCTTTGATGGTAGTTTCATTCAGTGAATTTCAGTCCAAATCAAAACCATTGATAAAAATCACATCATCGAACCCTTCATAGGCACCCACATCAACAGTCGTGTCTTGTATCCTGGCATTGCCATCTAAATCTTCGGCCAACAACACCAATCCATTGTTACCCGCATTGATGGCAGGAGAAATCAGCTGCAAGCGCGGATTGCCACTAACCTCGGGCGCTGTTGAGGGGTTTGAAACCGCATTGAATAATGGATCGGTGTCCTGGTTGTTACCGCCATCGATACCAAAGTCAGGGTTCCAGTTGCTGCTGCCACCTGATCCCTGTAAGAAACTGTATTGACTGATGAGTACAGTTGATGAGCCAATGTTGATGGCCGCACCGGTGCCGGATTCATCTTGGTTATTCCAAATCAGGCTGTTGTCTATCGTAATCGCGCCTGAACTGTCAGCCAATAGGCTGCCACCATCAATGCTGCGGTTGCCGATCATAGTGACATTGGATAGCAGCATGTCTTCGTTACTGTTGAATACGATGGCACCACCCACATCGTCGGTTGCAACATTATTTTGTAACAACACATTGATCAAATCCAGTGCACGGTTGGTTTTGATGGCACCGGCGTTTCCGGCTGAATTACCAGCAAAAGCCGACAGTTCAATGAGCATGGTGGCATCATCTGCGTCAATAGCTCCTCCATTGGATTGGGCGGTGTTGCCTCTAAAATCGCTGCCTTGTATCAAACCACTGGTAGTAACACCAATACGCTTGGGAATGATTGATGGCGAGATACTTATGGCGCCGCCATCACCAATGCTGTGGTTGTTTATGAACTGTGAATTTTGTATGAGATTGTAACAATTGTGTGTGGCGCCACCTTGGGCAAATGCCTCATTGCCGATGAACCTGACATCTATGATGTCAGGGCCGCCGTTGTCACACAGCATACCACCACCCCATTCTTGGTCAGGGCTGTCTAAACCTAAAGCACTGCCAGCGGTGATGGTGAAACCATCAATTACTGTTGGATGCGATAATTGGCTGGCTGTGATCACATGGTAGGCATTGAAACCGTTAATTTGCAGATGTGATTCGGCAATGAAGTTGCCATCGGTGTTGTCATCATTGTTATCGATGTCACCAGATAAAATTGTGGGGTTGGTGTCTGGGCTGCGTTCTTTCAGACTCGATTCTGTGCCAGCAAATCCACCATATAATTGGACTCCAGAGGGCAGTACAAAGCTGGCTTCCAATGGGTCGCCACCTCTGGGTTCAGGCACAGTATTAACAGGTTTATAAACACCTGTGGCTACCCAAACTTGAGTGTTCACCCCTGCCAATTCTAATGCGCTGTTGAGGTCTGTTATTGCATTGTCCCAACAGGTTCCAAAGTCACAGGAACCTTCATCGGCTGGGGTATTGAAATCGACAAATAAGTGCACAGGGCCCAATGCATGGAGCACCACATCATTACCATCGCCACCAAAATAATCCATGCTGTAATTAAATGCATCAATCGTTATGTTTTCACCATTGGGCCAGTTGGAAAATTGGCCAGTAACTGAATCGGTGCCATCGTTATCGATGATGACCCATGTATCACCGGCTTGTGGTTCATAGCCAAAGGTGTGATTCAGTTTAGCACCTAAGCCATTGTCAGAATTTAAGTTCACCGCACCATTGAGCTGAATCTGATCATAACCTGTACCTGGAGAGGTTCCATTCAGCTCTATGTTCATTGTGGAGTCACTGATCAAGTTCAAGTCATTGGTAGTGAGTTGTCCGGGGCTGTTACCCGGTGCGATCACTGCACCATTGCTGGTACTCAATGTTCCAGTGACACGGCCTTCTCCTCTCAGGTTTTGTCCAGCGGCCATAATAAACTCACCACCTGTAATGATCGATGCTTGTAATTCAGCGCCTTCGGAAATGATGATGTTGGGTGAGTTACTGATGAAGTTGCCACTGCCACTCAAGCGCATCGCCAAGGTACCTGCTTGAATGAGTGTGTCTCCGGTGAAACTGTTATTGGCATTAAAAAACATCAAACCTTCACCTTGTTTGATTAAACCTCCATTGCCAGATATCCCACTGCCAAAATTGTTGCCGCTGTCATTCCCGCTGACATCTGTGATCAAGTCGAAACCGCCATTATCAAGGCCGCTGGCCAGGTTGAGAAAAGAGGCTTGTAAGGTGACTGAATTGGTGAGTATAACAGGCTCGTTGATGAACATCAGAGCACTGCTGAGATCAGCCCTGATGTGGGTGCTTCCAGCACCGTCTGTAATGAGGGTGTTCAAGGGATTGGTTTGACCGATCGAACCTCTGAAGTCGGTTTCATCAGCAGTGTTGACGGACATGCTATGGGCACCATTGACTTCGCCCAGTTCGATCTTACCGTCAGAGTTAATGGTTAAATTTCCTGAAAGTACAACCGGTGTGACACTGGTGACCCATGTGTTGGGAACATCGACAGTAATGTCACCTGTTCCAATCAGTAGTTCACCACCATTAATACCAAACAAGGTTTCAATTTGCACATCAGTGTCAATTGAGACCGCATGACCCACAATGGCCCTATCTACAGGTTGTGGCACCTGTCCTTCACAATCAGTCCATGTGGCAGCATCATGCCAAGAGCCGTTGGTTTGAGTTGAACAGGTATTGCGCCCCTGGACCAAGGCAAAATCATTGCCATCGCCGCCCTGATAGGTCACTGTAAAATTAAACCCTGGTGTAGGGCTGGCAAACCCACTGCCTTCGGCCAAACCAGCAAATTCACCGATGATGGGGTCGATACCATCATTGTTTATCAACACAAACTCAGTGCCGCTTAGTGGGTTGTAATTCAGGATGATGTTGATGTCATTGGTTGAACCTGTACTGTCACTGAAGTCAACAACACCATTTACGTGTAACTGATCATAATCAACTCCAGCAGTGGGTCCATTCAACTCAAGCGTCAATCTCGCACCAGGATTAAATGTGACTGAGCCAGTGGTTAAAATGCCAGGACTGGAACCAGGGCTGGCCTCGGTACCGGCTGGAAAGTTGACTGCATCTAAGACAGTGCCTGAGCCGCTGAGTGTTTGACCATTGGATAATTCAAAGGTGAAATCGCCGTTACCAAAATCTAACTCGGCTCCAGAATCGACTTGGATCTCTGTTGAGGTTGGCAGCGGGTTATTGCTGTTGGTGTTACTGAGCAATAATCTACCGGCTTGTACAGTTGTTGTGCCGGTGTATGTTGAGACTGATTGAATGTCTAGTGTACCAGCCCCACTTTTGAACAAGTTTCCTGTTCCGCTGATTATTGCACTTACAACACTGTCTAGGCTGTTGTTTATCATCAGGTCATTGTTTTGGTTGATGATTGAGCCCGATGAATTAAACTGTCCTGTGTTCAAAACAATATTTTGTAGCACTAAGAGGTTGTTGGTATTCAAATTTATTTGACTGAGGAGGGTGATGGAAGAAGTATCAAAAACGATGTTGCCAGGCGACACAGTTGGTATTGCAAAGTTTATGTTACTCAGTGGCGTGCTGGAGCCTACTTGACCCGAGAACACCACTTGAGCAGCCTCACCCACATTTAAAGTGTGACTGCCATTGATTTGGCCCAATGTGATGTTGGCTAAGACATTATTTCCAAAGCTCAAATCACCTTCTAGTGTTATTATTCCTTCATTGAAGTTTAAATTAGCTGGGAATCCATCGGTGCCAGTAATGGCGTGTCCATCTGAGCCAATCGTCAGTTCCGACCCAGGCTGCATATACAGACCGTTGATGGTGGTATCGATATCGAGTATGACATTATGACCATTACTCAGTGTAACCATTGACGATAAGTCAGGTACATTTGTAGGACAAGAGGTCCAAGTTTGAGAGTCACTCCAGCTGCCACTTTGAGCTGAATTACAGGCGTTGGCTTGAGGTGGCCAGAATAAAACCACAGTAATGAAGACTATGAATTGTGAGGAGGTTGACTTGTTCATGTTACAGGTAAGACAGGTTTGAATAAGAAATAACAAATTTTAAGTCAAGCCAGATCTAGTTGACATTAAATAAGCCGCCATTTATAGGTAATTTTCCGCCATTGGTTGGAATGAGTAAGTGGTGATTGATTCAATCTGGTTTGCTGGCTTGGCTCTTTGATTTGGCTTATCAGCTGAGCAAAGGCTTCCAAAAATTCGTAAGACAAATAAATTGGATAATAACCAGACATGTTCATCTGATCAATGATCAAAAGAGGTGATTGGTTTAAATGCTCATTTTTGACGTTTTATCGAGATAATCTTTTTCGATG
>CALLLZ010000317.1 GCA_938008005.1 uncultured Marinicella sp.
TTGTATAGTTTTTGGTAAATCATGATGTTGAACAAATAATATATGTACATGATTAGGCATTACACTCAAAGCTATCAATTTTAAATACTCCGGCTCTAAACTACGAACATAAGATATTATGTGCTTTATTATCTCGCCATTTAAATATCTGCCACTTTTTGAAGTATCCGAATAGTTATCAACTGCTTGTTGTTTTTGAGATTCATTTAAAAACCGTTTATCATTTAATTTTATTAAAAAATCATCAACACTGTCATGTGTTCTAAACGTAACAAATTGGTAGGCATTAAGCTCGCTGTAATGGTTAAGGCTTTTTCTCATAACTCAATTTCCATATTAAAGTCAGTTTTCGAATGATTTTATAAGCTTAACATTCAATACAAATCTTTAGTAGGATAAATCCCACGTACCAATACACCCCTCCCGGATTGTTGGCTTCAGCCAACCCTTTGACTTAAAAAAACAGGTGGGATAAATCCCACGTACCAGAAAACTCCATCCGACGGGGTAAACCACACAGGCCAAAACATTCCATCTGGATTGTTGGCTTCAGCCAACCTTTCCTTAAAAACTGGTGGGATAAACCCCAAATACAAGAACATCCCATCTGGATTGTTGGCTTCAGCCAACCTTAAACTCAAAACCAAGTGGGATAAATCCCACGTACCAAAACACCCCACCCGGATTGTTGGTTTTAGCTGATCACTTTATGGATTTCTTTTCTGCCTGATATTTTCAGTTTTTGATAAATGTTCTTGAGGTGGTATTTGACGGTGTTGACTGAGACGAAAAGCTCGGTGGCAATCTCTTTGTTTGTTTTACCAGTGGCAATCAGCTCCACCACTTCAGCTTCTCTGGAACTGAGATAGTAACCTGCAAAACGGTCAAATGAACTGTTATCATCACCATTATCTAAAACCAAATGATTGATCTCTTGAATCTTGGCTTCAATTTCCAAACGCATTTCATCGTTCTCGGTTTTAAGTGATTTCATCCTTAACACCACCGCCAGAGTAATGATCAGCATTTCGAAGTAACTACCCAGTTTGATGATGTATTGATCCACACCCAAATGAAACCATCCAAAGGCAGTAGATATATAAAAATCCACCCCAAAGAGGATAATTAAGCTGTATGCAACGAAGAACAACAGTGCATACTGATGTTTCTTGGCCAATAAAAATGAAGCAAACCAAATACCCAAAAAGATATAGATGATAAATACATCTGAAAGGGCATTAAACAGATAATCGCCTGTTACCAAATAGACCACATCCAAAGAAATGGAAACCAATGTTGCGAAATAAAATGAAATCAAAAACTTGGGGTGGGTCGCTTTGATCTGCAAATACTCATTGGCAAAAATCACTGAAGTGATGGTAATCATGGCATGAGTAAATACTTCAGAGTACAGATGCAATGAATACCCAATACCTAACATACTGATGAACCCATCCCTGTGAGCAAAGGTCAATAAAACCGAAGAGAGGAAAAACAGGTAATAGAGAAATGTTTTGTCCTTAAAATTCAGATAAAACAATAAATTCAATAACAACACCATCAAGCCAAAGCCATAAAACATACCTATCACTGCATTTTGTCTTTGTTCTGATTTTAAAAATCTTTCATGGGTGTAAGTGGCAATGGGTATAAAGGCAAATTTATCGACCATTACTTCCAGAAAGCTGATGCCTGCATCAAGATGGAATGCGACAAAATTATGCGTAGGTAATGGCAGTAACACTTCACTATTGTTGTATGCCTTTACATCCCTGATCAGTGTATTTTTAATTTGAACAACCACTGGTTCGATTGAATTGACTTTGATCCAGTAAGTGCCAGTCTTTAGCCCTTGGTTGATGGCTTTTGAATATGGGTCAAATGGTTGATTCGCAATTGAATTGATGGACTGCGTTTGACTGGCATCATAAAAATAACTGATTTCAGATTTATTCGCGCTGGCTTCATTGAAGAAAAGACAAAAGGATAACAGCCCCAGAACGATCATTTTAAATTTGAGTCTCATCAAACCACATCCCCAATTGGCAAATGCGAAGTGCGTTTTTTCTGTTGCATGGAAAAACTGGTGTTGATGGATCGGATTGACGGCAATCGCAGGATTTTTTCGTAGATCAATTGGTTGTAATCATTCATGTCTCGAGCCACTATCTTTAACAGGTAATCCGATTCGCCGCTGGTGGCGTGGCATTCGAGGATTTCTGGCCATTGTTGGATGCCCTGGTCAAATTGATCCACAGTTTCTTGGTGGTGATTATCAAGAGAAATCTGCGCAAAAGCGGTGATGTTCAAACCCAGCATGTCTTGGTCAACTATGGCGGTATAACCCTTGATCAAGCCTTGTTTTTCTAGGGCATCAACCCGACGCCAACAGGGTGCTTGTGACAAAGACACTTGCTCAGCCAAATCCTTGTTGGTGATACGGCCATCTCGTTGCAATGCTTTTAAAATCTTTCTGTCATATAAATCCATAGAGAACAATTTAATTTCATTTATTTAAATATTCAAGCATTATTCATGCTTTTAAGGCAATTACAGCGCATATATCGAAAACACATTTCGCTAAAAATAGAAGATAATAACCTTCCAAAAAATTGAGCCTAATCATGCATCTGTTCAAAAACCAAGATGAATCATCAAACACCGATAACAACAATGACACTTTTGATTGGCAGAAAATAGCCAAAGACGTGTTGACATCAAGGGCACTGGATGACTTGGAAGAATTTGACTTAGTTAAACAGAAAAAGGTCTTGTACCAATTTTCTGCGCGTGGCCATGACATGGCACAAATCATGCTGGGCCAAATTTTAAATCGAAAGAAAGATGCGGTATCAGGCTACTACCGTTCTCGCCCATTGCTTTTATCTTTGGGCTTGCCAGTTGAACAATTCCTACAAGCCACCATGATGAAACAAGGTGGGTTTTCAAACGGTCGCGATATTGGCGTGGTGTTTAATCAACCGAATCATGACGGTGCTTGCGTGTTACCGATGTCAGGCGGTGTAGGTGCGCAATACACACCCGTGGCCGGTTGGGCGCAAGCGGTTGAATACCACCGCGAACAATTAAAAAATTCTGACTGGGATGAAGCCATGGGTTTGGTTTTGGGTGGTGATGGTTCAGTGGCCACCAATGGTTTTTGGTCTTCTTTAACCATGGCCACCACTTTAGAATTACCGATGTTATTTTACATTGAAGACAATGGCTACGGCATTTCAGTACCCTCACATTTTCAAACACCAGGTGGTAACATCGTTAAAAACCTGGCCTCCTTTCGCGGCATTAAAATACTTTCAGGTGATGGCACCAACCCCGAAGAAGCGGCAGAGTTAATCGAACAAGCCAATGACCATGTCAGGAATGAACGTAAACCTGTTCTACTCAGACTTACGGTACCTCGCTTGAATGGTCATTCTGCTCAAGACACCCAAAGCTACAAAAGTGATGATCGCATTGAATTTGAAAAACAACACGACCCACTGCCGAAACTGAAAAAATTCCTGATCGAAAATAAGCACCTCTCTGAATCCAAATGGGGTGAACTCGAACAACAAGCCAAGGACCACTGTTACCAAACTTACGAAAAAGTCGATCAACAAGGTTTCGCAGATCCACAAACTGTTGAAACGCATGCTTTTGAAGAACATGACGACAACGGCCAACCCATTCTACAAACTCAAGGTGGCATCCATTTAGACAACCCAATATTTCCGACCTCATCGCAAGAAGTGATAACAGAACCAGGTCGAATTAATATGGTGACCGCGATTCGAAAAACCTTGGATTTTGAACTCACTCACAACAAGAAAATGTTGGTTTTTGGCGAAGACGTCGGTGTCAAAGGCGGCGTACACGCGGTGACTTTGGGCTTACAAGAAAAACACGGTGAAGCGCAAGTTTTCGATACCAGCTTGTCTGAAGAAGGCATCATTGGTCGTTCGTTAGGCATGTCTTTGGCTGGTTTATTACCGGTACCGGAAATTCAATTCCGTAAATATGCCGATCCTGCTGAAGAACAGTTGAATGAAACCGGTTCGATGCGCTGGCGCACCAACAACCGCTTTGCCGCACCGATGGTGGTGCGTATGGCTGGTGGTTATTTTGGTTGTGGTGACCCATGGCATTCACAATGTGCCGAAGTTAAATGGGTGCACGCCATCGGCTGGCAAGTGGCCATGCCATCCAATGCGGAAGATGCTGTTGGCTTGTTACGGTACGCGTTAAGAAATAACAATCCCAGTATCTTTTTTGAACATCGTAAGATGCTCGACCACGCTTGGTCACGACGCCCCTATCCCGGAGACCAATACATCATTCCATTTGGCCAAGGCAAAAAAATTCTCACCGGTGATCGATTAACTGTGATCAGCTGGGGCGGCATGGTACATATGTGTCAAAGTGCCATTGAAAGTACAGGTGTAAAAGCAGATTTAATTGATTTAAGGACATTGCGCCCATGGGATAAAAACATGGTGTTAGAATCTGTGAAAAGAACTGGACGCTGTTTGATTGTGCATGAAGACAATGTATCGGCTGGCTTTGGCGCAGAGATTGCAGCAGTATTGGCCAAAGAAGCATTTTTCTATTTGGATGCACCCATCGAACGATTAGCCACTGCTG
>CALLLZ010000318.1 GCA_938008005.1 uncultured Marinicella sp.
AAGCAACCAGTTTTCTGGTGACAACAGAGCTATAGAACCACCTGAACCCATCTCGAACTCAGAAGTGAAATGTAGCATCGCCGATGGTAGTGTGGGAGTTCCCATGTGAGAGTAGGACATCGCCAGGATCTTACAAGTGAAAAAGCCTCAACATCAGTTGAGGCTTTTTTTTGTCTTAAATTTATCAATTAATAATTCAGCAAATCATTAGAATTGCCTTGTAAAGTTAAAATTAAGGAATTAATGATCTCTGTTTAGAGTCATATCTGTTAAGGATTCTAATAGTTCAGTATCATAGGGTAAGTTTTCTAAAGCTTTGTATGCAGATCCTATATGCTCTTTAGCCTTAAGTTTTGCGCGTTTGATTCCTAACAAGCTGGGGTAGGTTGATTTGTTATTCTTGGTATCAGAGTGAGCTGGTTTACCTAAGGTTGCTGTGTCTTGAGTGACATCTAAGATATCATCTGTGATTTGAAATGCTACACCAAAGTGGTAAGCAAATTGAAGGAATAGATCTTGGTGGGATTTTGATATAGTTGGCAGAGTTTTTATAACCAGTGATGAACAGGCAGTCAGCAGCGCTCCTGTTTTAGCACTGTGAATTGATTGCAAATGTTGTAAGTTTGCAAGTCGATTTTCAGCTATTAAATCTAAACTTTGACCACCTGCCATACCAATGAGACCACTGTACTGTGCCAGGGATCGAACTAAATTGACTGTGATTGTGGGGTCAGTAGGCGTTAAGGATAATGTTTCAAAAGCAAGTGATTGTAATGCATCGCCCGCAAGAATTGCAGTGGCTTCATCAAACTTGATATGATTGGTGGGTTGTCCTCTGCGTAAATCATCATCATCCATGGCAGGTAAGTCATCATGAATAAGTGAATATGCATGAATCATCTCGATAGCTGCAGCAATGTTATCAGCTACACTGACATCGCATTTTATACTTTCTGCAGTTGCGTAAGCCAATAATGGTCTTATTCTTTTACCACCAGATAATAATGAATAAGACATGGAAGATTTAAGTTTCGTAGCCTCTGTTCGATATTGATCGAGTTGTTGCTGAAGGAAGCCATTGATTCGGTTTTGATACTGCTTGAAAACACTCAACTATTTTTTTCCATTAATTGTTCAATTTTCTTTTCAGCATCATCAATAATTTTTTGGCATTTTCTAGTGAGTTGAACGCCTTGTTCATATAATTTTAATGATTCTTCTAAGCCCACATCCTGTTGTTCCATTTTTTGGATAACTTCTGTGAGTAGTTGTAGTTTTTTTTCAAATGTTTGTGTTTGACTCATTGTGGTATTTTACAAAATATATGGCGCAGATATCCAACGATATTCTGCTTTATATTCAGACAGAAGTTTTAAAAAATCAGCAGAGAAGATTTGAGTACCAACAGCCATCAATTGGTTGTTGATGTACAAGTATGGTATTATATCCCTTTCCCATGGTGGAATTTTGTGTTGTTGAAATAAATTTTTAAGTTTTTTATGTTGACCTGTCGCGTGGATCTGAATGCGTTCATGAGTTTGGCGGTACTTGATAATTGCTGGAAAACTGATTTCTTGTGTTGAATTAAAAAACAACTCACCGTTATTAGGTAATATAACATTGCTTTGATTGGCTGTGAGTTTGATATTAAATTCTTTAGAAGTTAAATTTTCTCTGTTTCTAAGTGCGTAGACATGATTGTTCCAACGAATTAAATAATAATCATTTAATAGCAGTAGAGGTGTTTTATCTTTAGCTGCTTGTAAACAATCGTGACTGAATTGATCAAGTCGCTTTCTATTAGGAACTTGTTGATTGAGGTTATGCAACCAATGATAAAAAGCGGTAGATAATTCGGTTTTATCTTTGAATATGAGGTAGTTGAATGGGTTGTTATTACCGACCAAACGACTTAACAACTGCTGGCTAAGGTATAGGTTTTTAGCTGTACTATCAATATTCTGTAGTGTTTGTTTATCATATTTTTCGAGTTCTGGAATAACCAGATTACGAATGTAATTACGGCTGAAATGGTTTTCATAATTACTGGCATCTTCTACATGTTCTAATTTCTGAGAATTTATATAGTCATCAATGTCATTTTGACTTAAGTGCAATAAAGGGCGGTAAATTGTGTAGTGATGAAATTGATTAATTTTAGAAATTCCTGTCATACCTTGTAAACCAGTACCACGAAACAAACGAAACAAAACCGTTTCAACTTGATCGTTTCTATGATGTGCTGTCATGAGACAATCACCTTCCTTGAGGTGTTTCTTGAAAGCATCATTTCTGGCTTGTCGCAAAGCGGCTTCATTACTTGCTTGTGGTACTACGGATTCGGTAATAATTGGTATCTTTAATTGAGCACAAATATTCTTACAATGTTGAGCCCATTTATTAGACTCCGGATTGATGTTATGGTTGACATGAATGGCTTTGAGTCGATTTTTTAGTTTTGGTTTTAGACTTAATGCGTGTAGCAATGCAGTCGAATCTTTTCCACCACTATAAGCTATAAAATATTGTTTAGCTTCTGGTAGATCGCTGAGATTAGCAAATGGTGGTTTATTCGCTGAATGCACCATATGACATCAGTTTTTGATATCGGATGTCAGTCAATTGCTGTTTATCCATAGATTGTAATTGAGCCAGTTGTTGAACAAGGGTGTTTTTTAATTGACTGCTTACATAATCGGTATCTCTGTAAGCACTGCCTAATGGTTCTTCAATGATATGATCTATCAAACCCAAGTCTTTTAACTTATTGGAAGTAATACTGAGGGCTTCAGCGGCGTCTTGAGCTTTATCAGCACTGCGCCACAATATGGATGCACATCCTTCTGGGGAAATCACAGAATAGGTACTGTATTGCAACATTAATATAACATCGCCTACACCAATAGCGAGTGCACCGCCTGAACCGCCTTCACCAATAACTGTACAAATAATGGGTACCTTCAAATTGGACATGACTTCAAGGTTCTTGGCAATGGCTTGAGACTGCCCTCTCTCTTCTGCACCGATACCTGGGTATGCACCAGGTGTGTCAATGAACGTAAGGATAGGCATATCAAACTGTTCAGCCATACGCATCAAACGCAACGCTTTACGATAACCTTCTGGACGCGGCATTCCAAAATTGCGTTGAATTTTTGACTTAGTATTTCTGCCTTTTTGATGTCCTATAACCATTACTGACTGTCCATCTAATTTAGCGGGACCTCCAACTATTGCCGCATCATCAGCAAATGCCCGATCACCATGTAATTCTTGGAAATCTGTAAAAATCATATCGATATAATCTAAAGTGTAGGGTCTTTTGGGGTGCCGAGCCAGTTGTGAAATTTGCCAATCTGAAAGTTTTGAAAAGATACTTTCAGTTTTTGATTTAAGTTTGCTTTTAAGCCTTATAATTTCCTCATCAATATTTATCGCATTGTCATCACTGACATTTTGTAGTTCATTGATTTTAGCCTCAAGCTCAGCTAAAGGTTGTTCAAAATCTAAGTAATCTGTATTCATACAAGGCATAACAATTAATTGGGGCTCTATTTTACGACTTAGCTGCAGATAGTACCAGTTGAAAACCACAAGAAAGTGTTAAGATGTGTGATTTTCCGCTTCTTAAATCATGTCTGACTTCATTTTAAATTTACCGAAAGTTGAATTACACATGCACATTGAAGGCTCTATGATGCCCAAAATGCTGTTACAACTGGCTGAAAAAAATAAAATCGAACTGCCGTTTAAGACATTGGATGATGTTTTAGATGCTTATAAATTCAAGGATTTAAGTCAGTTTGTGGATCTTTATATCCAAGGCACGGAAGTGATCCAAACCGCTGAAGATTTTTATACATTAACCATGGCTTATTTGCATAAATGCAAAGCCCAGAATATTATGCATGCAGAGGTATTCTGTGACATCAGAACTTATACCGATAGAGGGCTTCCTGCAGAAATGGTTTTAGATGGTATAGAAGCGGGGTTTAAGACTGCCGAACAAGAATTGGGTATTTCTGGAGGAATGATTCCAACGTTTATTCGTCATCTAGGTGCAGATAAAGCTGCTGAAGATTGGCAGTTTTATAAAAAGCACACCGATCGTTTCTTGGCTGTGGGTTTAGCCGCTGTCGAAGTTGGGTTTCCAGCGAGTATGTTTAAAGATGTGTTTGCAGAGGTTAGGGCGGTTGGGTTGCCAGTTGTTGCTCATGCCGGAGAAGAAGGGACTCCTGAATACATATGGTCAGCCATCAATGATATTCATGTCGATCGTATTGATCATGGAATACGTAGCTTAGAAGACCAGAAGCTGGTTGAATACCTACAACATAGTCAAATTCCATTAACAGTTTGTCCTTGCTCGAATGTCAGCTTGCATGTGTTTGAACATATGAATCAACATGTGATAACCAAGATGTTAGATTTGGGTTTAAATGTCACCATTAATTCAGATGATCCAGCCCATTTTGGTGCTTATTTACAAGAAAATATGGAACAAGTACAATCAGAATGTGGCGTCACAGATAAACAATTAATCCGAATGACTCATAATGCTATTGGTGCAAGTTTTGCTTCAGATGAAAGAAAAAAGGAATTATTTGAACGGTTAAAAAGATATGAGCGTAAATATATAAATAATGAAAGAAATTGATAAAATTGCATTTGTTGAAACGAAAAATGGACAAGTTTTAAGTACAAAATCAATAGGGAAATCCAAATACTATATTCCGGGTGGAAAAAGAGAGTTTGGAGAAACAGATCAGCAAACGCTTATAAGAGAAATAGCAGAAGAATTAAGTGTGCAAATTAAAAGTGATACCATCAAATACATTGGAACCTTTAAAGCTCAATCTGATGGAGATAAAGATGGGGTTTTAGTTAAAATGACTTGCTATCAAGCCAAATATGATGGAGTTTTTAAGGCTGCAAATGAAATAGAAGAAATAAAATGGTTAAATTATACGGATTTGGATATTATATCAGAGGTAGATAAAGAAATATTCAACTTCCTAAGAGTACAAGGGGAATTGAAATAAAATATTGGCTCACTCAATAAGATGCTAAATGTAGAGTTAATCATTCATGATTTGAGATGGCATTTGATAGTGAAAATAATCACGAAAGAATAGGCGTAAATGACTGAATTTCAAGTGCATAAAAAAGATATCAAGCAAACACGAATAGTTGATAGACCTTCGATAAATAATTTGCTGGCAGGCCAAGTTAAAGTCAAAGTGGATGCATTTTCTTTTACTGCCAATAACATCACTTATTGGGCCATGGGTGATAAACTGGCTTATTGGCAATTTTTTCCGGCTACAGATAATGTCAGTGCTGAATGGGGAATTATTCCGGTGTGGGGTTTTGCAGATGTGGTTGAATCTGAACATCAAGAAGTGCCAGCGGGTGAACGCCTATTTGGTTATTTTCCAACGGCCAATGAATTGATCATGTCGCCTGCAAAGGTGAGTTCAGGTTTATGGTTTGATGGTTCAGCCCATCGTTTGGATCTACCTGGTGGTTATAACATGTATCGCAGAGTAGCTGCTGAACCCAACTACAATCCAGCCCATGATGCTTTGCGGATGTTGTTATTTCCATTGCACATAACGTCATTTTGTATTCATGATATGTTATCCAATAAGAATTGGTTTGAGGCTGAACAAATCATCATTGTGAGTGCATCAAGTAAAACCAGCTTGGGTTTGGCTTTTGCAATTCAGGAGGATGAGTCGGCACCTGATGTGGTTGGAATGACATCAAACAGAAATGCAGACTTTGTGGCACAAACAGGTTATTACCAAAGTACCATTACTTATGATGCGCTCAGTGAGATCAAAGCCAATAAAAAAACTGTCATTGTGGATATGTCAGGAAATGGTCAATTGATCAGTCAAATACATGACAAACTGCAAGACAATATGCTGTTTTCCTCTCATGTCGGTTTGACTCATTGGGAGGAAACAGAGAAAGGGTCTGGGTATATAGCTGATCGCAGCCAGTTATTTTTTGCACCGAGTCATATTCAACAAAGGTATAAAGATTGGGGACCTGAAGTGTTTGAAAAAAAATCCAGTACTTTTATGCAAAGGGCAGCTGTCGACAGTGGTCGTTGGCTGCAAATTGCTACAGTTGATGGTTTATTAGGGTTAAGCGAACAATTCAGTGCAGTCAGCCAAGGCCAACTACCAGCCAAACAAGGTTTGATTGTAAAGCTATGAAAGCCCGCAGGGCTTGACTTTAAGTATTCTTTTGCGTTGTTATGTTTTGTAGTCAATATGAATAACTATTGAACTAGAACCAAGCTTTGCCAAAGCGCCAACGGTTGGAGCAACTGAGCACTTAAAGATCAAGCAGAAAAATATGAATAGATCAGGATCTCCTTAACCATATAAAGCCGTAGAAGGTTCAAATTTCATGAATTTTTCAGATTATTTTCAAGATAAAAACAGGACGCCTTGAAACAATAACCTCAATAACTGCATTTTGCAGTCGATTGAAATAGAGAGGTTATTAATATGAATCAAACCATCATTGCTGCGATGCTCACATTGAGTGTCATTTCTAGTGCACACAGTGAAGTGGCTCCATTGGTCTCTGGACAAAAAGTGCAGGTTAAAAAATTAACACGTGACATCAGTAACGTAAAATCAGCCATTTTTACAACCGGGCCATCTGAATTTCAAAGTGCTGAAATCATTAAAGCCAAGCAAAAAAGATTTCAGCAATTCACTGAAGCATTAAACCGCTATCCACAGTTAGATGATCCACTGGTTCAAGCTGCTCGGACTGAATATTTGAAATTACAAAAGGTATTAAAAGAGGAATATCAGCGTGCCAATCAACAAGTGAAAGAATTGGGTGATGTACAAGCAAGAATGGCTTTGTTACAACAGAATTTTGATCAATACCCAGTGCCGGCTCCAATGACACCACCCTTTGATGCAGATGCAGTTGCTGGTTGGCTTAAACAAGCCAGTGCCGCCAGAACTGTTGGGGAACACAACTTGAAAGAAGTGAATGCGATCGCACCATTGGCGTTTTTGCCTAATAATCCGGGAACGCCGCAAAGTGGGTCCCCGTTTGATACCAATGACCTCAAAGGGATGCGGCTTAACGCCATGCAAATGCAAAAAGATGTTCAAGCCAATTACAAAATCATGTCAGATGATGTGGTCAATAAACTACAACAAAAACTTGAGCAAGTTCAATCCAGATGGCAAGAAGATCCAACAGGGGATAAAAAGTGGGTGTTTCTTAAAGCAGACCAAGTCAGTCAGTCAAAACGATTGTTTTCAGAAAGCAAAGCTTTGGCCCAATCATCTATTTATTTAGAAAAAGCTTTAAAACAAGATCACAGATTAGCAACCGAAGCATTGAAACAAATAAACCTGGCAGAAAAAAAATATCAAACCAATGCCAAGTTAGCACTGAATTCATCAAAGCTGCCAGAGTCACAGAGCGAAGATTATCAGAGGTTTGAGTTTGCTGAAGACATCCTTGAAAAACCCAGGTATGAATTTGGCGAATTTGGTCCAATCATTTTAACCACTAAAGACATCATAGAGCGTGAAAGTAAAAGCAGTAATATCGATATAGATAAAGTAGATGTGGCCAGTAATGGTGACATAAAAATGTCCGGTACAGAGACCACTTGGACTTATAAGTGGCAAGAATTTAAATTTGCAACTCCAATCAAAGACCCTGATGGCAGGTGGTATATTTGGTGGATAACAGCGAAGAAATATGCTTCTGGCTCTTCTATCACACCTCTGGGTGAATGGATATCAGGTGAAGCGACCCAAGGGAATCCAATTTTACCTGCGAATTTTTAAGGCTACTATTAAAACAACAGTTGAAGAATTGGTATGTATGGCATTCCTTCAACTGTGTATTTATGGCACTTTTTGTCATTTTAAACACAATGCCAATGTTTATTTACTGTTACAAGGATTGAGCCTGTTATCGGGTTGATAGTTTGTTAGGTAAAAATTTTTAGCGCCTGTTTGATGCAGTTAATTTTTACTGGTGTTTGCCCGATGAATTCGCCATCAGGCATCAGTGGCAATGAAGCTTGCGTCTCGATCGTTATGCTTTTTATTTTTTTGCTTTCAACTTCTTGGTATTTAATGTGTTTACCAGAATAAATGCTAGGAAACAGTCTGAGAATTTTAAGCCTTGAAATTTTTTTGAGGATGATGACGTCTAACAAACCATCATCAATTTTGGCTTCAGGTGCAATCAGAAATGATGTGCCGGTATAGCGACTGTTTGCCACTTCTACAAAGATCAAGTCTTCATTCATTTCAATGATGTTGTCATCTGCATCTGTCATGCTCAGTTGTATGGGGTGTTTCTTTAATTTAGCAGTCTCCCATAATGTGGCCAAGGTATAAGCTGATTTACCCAGTTTCTTTATTTTCATCGTGGTTTGTCCCGCATCAACCACAAAGCCCATACCAATGATGTTAATGAAATAAAATGCTTGTTCTGGTGTTTGTGCATGGCCAAGATCGATGGTTTGGGTATTGTTTTTGTGGATGATATCAATGCCAGTTTGCCAATCTGTTGGCTTTAGCCCCAGTTCTCTGGCAAAAGCATTTCCTGTTCCAACTGGAATTACACCCAATGGCACTCTTTTTTCTGGCCTGTGATGCATTAAACCATTGACCACTTCAAACAAAGTACCATCACCACCAGCTGCGATTACACCTGTAAATTGAGAGAGATCTGACTCTTGAATCAATGATTTTGCATGTCCAGAATGGGTGGTATGGGCAATTTGATAAGCCAGGTTTTTAGTACGGCAATAAGC
>CALLLZ010000319.1 GCA_938008005.1 uncultured Marinicella sp.
ATCCGTCAGTTTTGTGCAATAAATTCAAAACAGACAAGTCCAAAACCTGAATTCTGTAATTACTGCCACTAAATGACAGTTGTTTGGAGTTGGTTTATTTAAAGTGACTCCAAGTGCACCACGGGTATATATATTTATATATGCAAATTTTAAGCTAGGAAAGTTAAACAAAATTTAAATGAGGTCATTTAATTTAAGGAAGTTCTTATATACATTAACAGTGGAAACAAATATTATCGCTTGGTCTTTGGTGTTCAGTTTGTTTAGAAATCTAATTGTCCATGATTTGTTTTATATTTTATACTATGACTAAAAGAAGATTTAAGGTCGTGATGTGAGGTGAATTTGAGTGCTGTGTCACATTTTTTTTCATGGGTTGATTATCATTTCTTTGGGTTTTTTTGATTATGCAGATATCTTTAAATTATTGTTCATAGTTTTGGCTAAAAACATGTCAGTGTAATTTAAGCTTTCAGTTTGTGTGTGTTCTTTTCTATAAAGTATAAGTTTTTGTGTAGATTGCTGGCCAGTCAAATTTACCTTAGTTTTATTGGGTTCGAATTGAATACACACTGATATTTTTGATAACATTTTTAATTAATTTCTTGAGTTTTTATATGAACAAATCGTTTAGGGTCTTAGTATTGGTTTTTATTGCCATCATTTCAATTACTGATGTCGCTGCAGAGTATATCTTCGGTAACAGTTTTGAAGATTTCTCTGCACCTAGTGATGCCAAAGATGTAGCACGTTTTCTTACTCAATCAACCTATGGCCCTACACCGCAATCAATCAATGATTTTGGTTCAATAGATTATGCTCAATGGATTGATGAACAAATAAGTTTGCCTGCTACCACTCACCGAAATGTACTCGAAAGTTTGGTTCTGGAGGTTGGCCCGAGTGGTTTTACCAATCAAGATGATCGGGTTGGCTTATGGAGTCGAATTGCCAACACAGCTGATGACCAGTTGAGACAGAGAATGGCTTTTGCATTGTCACAGATATTTGTTATTTCAGAGGAAGAGACACACAATGCCATCCGTGTCACTATGATGGCTGAGTTTTATGACACTTTAGTTCGAGGTGCTTTTGGTAATTACCGTGATTTACTTGAAGACGTAACACTCAGTCCTTCTATGGCTTTTTATTTAACTAACATGAAAAACCGCAAAAAAGAATTGGTTAACCCTGTAACCAACTCTTATATATTGCCCGATGAAAATTTTGCTCGAGAAGTGATGCAGTTATTTTCTGTTGGTGTGTTTGAAAGAAATATGGACTTCAGTTTAAAAGATGGGGATCTGAATACAGCAGGTATTCAACCTATAGAGACCTATGACCAAAATATCGTTACCAACCTAGCTCGTGTGATGACAGGATATAGTTTTCAATGTAATGGTCCTGATATCATTTCTAATGGCAATATTTCGCTTGAAATTTCTGGACCTGACTGTAAACCTGGTGCAGGCGTGATTTGTAATGGTCCACATTGTAACTTCGGTAGCTTCTTTTTTGGCTTTCCTTACCCTGCTGCAAATAGTCAACACAATGGTTTATATCACCCAGACATCTATCGCCCATTGATTTGTTATCCGCGCTACCATGATACTGGTTGGGGCAGTGATGGTAACCCCAATCCAATGCGTCCTACCAATCCTCCGTATCTCAATGAACCGTATGATGACAAGCGAATTATTGGGCATTTGCCAGATGGTCAAGGAGGGACTTTACCCATGTCGACTGAGGACTGTAGTACTTTAATAAACATAGTTGAGCCAACGCCCACTCAGTTACAAAAAATGCAAATGTGTGTGGACTATTGTGATTCAGAGTTAGATCAAGCCTTAGATGCTTTGTTTTACAATACGAATGTACCACCAATGATTGCCAGACAAATGATACAAAAATTTGTGACTTCAAATCCAAGCCCAGATTATATTAAAAGAGTTGCCGAAGTATTTGTGGATAATGGCTCTGGTGTTCGTGGTGATTTGGGTGCAGTTATAAAAGCGGTATTGTTGGATTATGAAGCTCGCGGAGACCGATTCAAGAGTGATGATTATTTTGGCAAGCTTCGCGAGCCGATGTTAAAAATCACTGCTGTCTATCGAGGTTTAGAAACGGTTACATCTGATCCAAGACAAATAAACTGGGGGCCTATCAGAAGACCTGAAACGATTGGGGCCTTTGGACAAAGACCATTAAGTTCACCATCCGTATTTAACTTTTTTACACCGGATTATCAAAAACCAGGAGAAATAACCAATAAAAATTTATATTCTCCAGAGTTTCAAATTATCAATGATAATTCAGTAATTTTAGGTCAAAATACCATGCATATTAATGTGTGTAATGGTTATGGAAGTTTGCAGACATCTAATCCACCATTCCGTAATTCAAATTGTGCAGGTGGTACAGATGGTAGTGCATTTGGTTTTTACCCTCCGGTGGAGTCTGCCTATATACCCACCGAGGTATTAGAAGGGTTGCCAAATGATTTTGAAGCATTGGTTGAAGATTTGAATATGAGATTGTTGTACGGGAATATGTCGGGTACTTTTACGCCTGCAACTGGTATGAAAGGCATATTTAAAACAGAGATCGAAGGTCCAATGAGTGGTTATGATAAAAGATTGATTGCATTAACGATTATTCAAGTGATTATAGCTTCACCTGAATTTGCAGTGCAGCTATAAATAGGAGAACTGATAATGCATAGCAATGATAAAAATAGACGTGATTTTCTTAAAAAAATGGGTATTACTTTAGCAGCGGGTGGTGCTGCCAGTGTTTTTCCTCAAATGGGTATATTAAGTCAGGCAATAGCTTCGCAACAAGGACAGTTCAGCGATTATAAGGCGATTGTTTGCTTAGAATTAAATGGGGGGTGTGATTCATTCAATATGCTAATCCCTAAGGATTCAGCCGGTGTAGGATCGCACTATGATACTTATCTTAATTCTCGTGGTGGACTTTATACCAATGGCTCGGGTGTTGCCTATGGATATAATGATTTATTGGGTATTAATTCTTCTTCAGCTGGTGCAAATGGTTCAGTAGTTACTGATGGAGATTATGGTTTGAATCCAGAGTTTGGTGACAGACCGCACAACAATGGACCCATTCCAACACCAGGTTTACAGAGTTTATATAACAATGGGGATTTGGCATTTATGGCAAATATTGGTTCTTTGGTAGAGCCTATCACTAAAAATGAATTTCTTAACGACCTAAAACAAGCACCAAGAGGGATTGGCTCGCATTCTGATCAGAGAAAAATGTGGGATACTGGTGGTGAGTATTCCAGAAAATTTGGCTGGGGCGGCAGTTTAATTGGAGAAATACTGGATAATGGTTCAGATAATGCAGTTTTTCCTCCATGCATTTCGATCTATGGTAATACCATGTTTCAAACGGGACAAGTAAGGGAGACATTGGCGCCAATCAGTCCTTATGCCATACAGTCTGGAGGTGCCATTCCTTTGCGTTATTTTGGCGGTAACTTTCCTAAGAGTTTGGCGCTTGAAGCTGTTTATAATGCTAACTATAAGTCAATTCTGGCTAGAGAGTATAAAAAATCATTTAATCAAGCCCGTAATTTTGCCAGTGTGTTTAATGAACTGCTTGACCAAGGGCAAGGATCTACGGCTTCTGGTGATGGCTGGGGGCGCATAAATGTGCCATACCAGTGCTCTGGATTGCTTGATCCTGTGAATAATAGATATCCAACAGCAACAGTTACAGTTGGTGGAACTGATTATGAAAATCGAGTGTTTAATCAATTACAGATGGTGGCTCGATTAATCAAACTCAGCCGCAATCCTGATGCTGGAATTAATGCGAAGAGACAAGTCTACTTCGTAAGCCTTCCTGACTTCGATACCCATTCCACACAAATGGCCAACGATCGTTTTTTCAGATTAATGGCAAGTATCAGTCAAGCAACAGGTTATTTTTCAGAAGCGATGAAAGAGATTGGTGCAGAAAATGAAGTGACCTTATTTTCTAGTAGTGAGTTTGG
>CALLLZ010000320.1 GCA_938008005.1 uncultured Marinicella sp.
TCTTAACAACATCTAATTTTTGCTGTTAATCTAACTGAGTAAATCACCCTACTCACAATAAACTCTGGTTAAAGATTTCTTCTGAAATTAAATTGATTATGTGCGTTTCTGATTTTTTTTGCATCTTTAAAGGTATTCACAGTAATTTTAAGGAGTAAGACATGAACAAATTTTTATTTATATTTTCAATCAGCACCCTTTGCCTCTCTTGCTCAATTGGCTTTGCCCAATTCTCAGAAATCAACAAATCCGTAGAACCCTATTTGGGTACTGGTTGGGATATCGATAATGCAAGTACAGCTCAATCTCTTCCAAATGACAGGTTTGGTGAAACACTCATCAATGGTGATTTTAATGGAGATGGATTTCCAGACTTGGCAATTGGAGCCCCTAATCGTGACTTTTTTGCTGCTGATGTAGGTATAGTTATTGTTCTTTATGGCGATCAATTAGGCTTGTCCAGTGTCAATAGCTCAATCATTACTACCAGCACACAAATAGAAGCTGCTAATGAGTTTTTTGGCAAAAGCCTGACCAGTGGTGACTTTAATAATGATGGTTATGATGATTTAGCGATTGGTGCACCAGGAAAACACTTTATCAATCCAATCAGCATGGTTGAATTTGAAGACACTGGTGCTATTTACATACATTATGGCTCAGCGTCGGGTATAGCGACCACTGGTCAATTTATAGATGCGGATGAAAATGCTGAACTAAGCAGTGACCGTCAAGAATTTGCTGAATTTGGACACGCTTTAACCAGCGGCGATTATGACGGTGATGGCTTTGATGATTTGGTCGTTTCAGCACCAGGTCAAAGCATATTAGTTGATCTACCATTCGGTGATCCAGAAACCGATGCCGGTATGATCTTTATATATTACGGTGGACAAATCAGCTCAGGCAACATGGGATTGAGTTCTGCAATACGTGACACACTTTTTCAATCCAGCCCCAATGTACAGGGTACCAGCGAAACCAATGACTTATTTGGTTACAGTTTAGCCAGTGGGGACTTCAATAATAATGGCTTTGATGATTTAGCCATTGGCGTTCCATTTGAAGGTATTGAACCCATTCCTGTCGCTGGGCTGGTACAAGTGTTTTACGGAAATAATTTGGGGTTGATCAATGATGATCAAATTTGGCAACAATCAGATATGGCAGCCGCAGCCACAGAAGCAGGAGACTTATTTGGCTTTGCATTGGCAGTTGGTGATATTAACGGTGATGGTAATGATGATTTATTAATTGGCGCTCCGTTGGAAGATTTAGCAAACATTATTGATGCAGGTGCAGCTCATTACCTTCCAGGTTCTGCTATTGGTTTAGACGATACAATCAGTGAGACATTTTCACAAGAGACCTCGGATATATTTGGTGTTGCAGAGACCAATGATAGATTTGGCTTAAGTTTACTGGTAACTGATTTAAATGCTGATGGTTTTGCAGAAGTTGTGGTTGGTGTGCCATTTGAGGAAAATAATGGTGTTGATTCCGGGTTTGTTCACACCATACCTGGCCTGAACACGGGTTTAGATTTTGCTGAAAGTAGTTTTTTAGCTGGTGAAAATGGCAATGACAATTTTGGCTTTTCTTTCGCTGCTTCAGAAAATTATTATGGCCCAAGCTTAATCGTATCAATGCCTGGTTATGAGTCTCTTGACAATGACCTTGACTCTGGAGCGGTTTTAGAGGCTTTTTATTTGAACCCTGATATTATTTTTAAAGATGGCTTTGACTTCAGTTTTAAAAAATAAGTAAATCAAGTGGAATATTGACTTAACTGAGTTTTAAACACCAAAACTTAAAACTCGGTTAAACATTCCAGTGTATCAATTAAGGGCTTGCCAAGTGGCTAAGTCTGCCAACTCACCACCTTCGAATGCCAATTTTTTCAACCCTTGGGTGTTGATAATAATGGATGGTTCAATTTGGAAACTATTGGCCACTTCTTTCAACCTGGCTTTCATCTCACTCAAATAATTGCCATGCTGGCTGCTGAGTTTAATTTGTGCGGGCAAACTGGCTAAATCATGGTGTTGGTCATCATGAATTGTTTTAATCAAATCCTCACCATTGAATTTAACAAAATTAGGGTGTAGACCCAAATGAAAAAGGTCTGGGTACGATTTAACTTTCCTAATGACTTGAATAACCTGTTTGGGGTTAAGAATCCAGTTACGTGGTTTGTTGCGTTTTTTTGCCAATTTATCTCGCCAATTTAAAATCAACCACAATTTTCTGGCATCAACTGCATTCAAACGTTCTGATTTCACCAATTTCTGAAATAATTTTTCTGCATGACCATCATGGTCTAACTGTTCAATCATTTGTTGCATCAACACAACAAACAAGCGATCCAATCCTCTGGCTGTGAATTGAGGTGTTAAAATCTGTTTAAAATCACTTAAATAAGCAATGTCTTCAACCGCATACTCTAATTGTTCTTGGCTCAATGGCCTAGCCAACCAATCAGAACGACTCATGCCTTTATCTAATTCAACACCGATTAATTTCTGTACTAAGTTTAAATAAGAAGTATGCAAATCATAACCTGATAATGCAGCAGCCACTTGAGTATCAAAAACACGCTCAGGCTTAAACCCAGTGACTTGATGGTACAACTCCAAATCCTCAGAACCTGAGTGTAAAACCAGTCCTTTGATTGGTTGTAAAACTGTTTTTGCTATTTCTGGGATAGCAATATCAACCAAATAAACCTGCCCTTCACAACTGACTTGTAACAAAGCTGGGTTTAAATAGAAAGTACGACTGCGTTCAAACTCAGTATCAATGGCATAATTTTCTGCCACTTCAAGTTGAGCTGCTAAATTTAATGCATCATCTATGTCATCAACCCAGATAAAATTTGATAAAATCTTCGTCATGAAAAATCGTCTATTTTTAATTACATTAACTACCATTGTAAGTTTTGGCTGCCAACATGCAACAAAAACTCCATCATCTGTTAAACAACAAAACCAACAAGAAAATACCAAACTGGCCATCATTTCAATTAACGACGTATACCGAATCGCCGGTATAGACAATGGTCAAACGGGTGGCTTAGCTCGGGTTAGGGCTTTGCGTGAACAGATTGAAAATAACTATGAGCATGTGTTGTTTTTGCATGCAGGTGATTTTTTACACCCCTCATTTATCAGTAAACAAGACAATGGTCTGGCGATGATCAAGACCATGAACATGCTGGATGGTGCACCCAATCACTTTGATTCAAACATGCTGATCACATGGGGCAACCATGAATTCGACAAAGGCCGTCAGCGACATGTTCCATTGATGAACAATATATTGGCACAATCAGAATTCATCTGGTTAGACAGTAACATCACATGGAGCCAAAACGGCGAACATACCATTCACGCTGACAACATGAAATCTCATGTCATATTGCAATATGGTAAAACTAAAGTTGGGGTCTTCTCTTTCACCACTGACATGGTCCACCCAGAATATGTCGCTCAATTTGATGATTTTAAAAACACAGCTGAAAAGTTCGTTCCAATGCTTCGAGATCAAGGTGCTGATTTTGTGATTGGTTTAACCCACCATTGGCTGCAAGATGATTTGGCAATGATGGCATTACCCAAAGCGTACCGTCCCGACATCATCTTTGGCGGACATGAACATTACGCACAAACCGAACAAGTCAATGGCAATTGGGTGCTCAAAGCCGATGCCGATGCCGCTTCTGCGATTGTCGCCGAAGTTAACTTTTCAAATCAAGGCACACAAGTCATCCCGCAAGTCATTCAGTTGGACAAAGACTTTCCTCAAGACTATAAAACCTTAGAATTAACAAAACAGTTATCAAAAGACAATGACAAAAAGTATTGTCAAAACTCAGGATTGGCTGAAGATTGTTTAACCGAAGTATTGGGCTTCACAAAAAACCGTTTAATCGCTGAAGAAACCGAAATCAGGCGCTTTGAAACCAATCTAGGCAATACCCTTGCTGATGCAGTTTTGACTGAATTTAAAAGCTGTGATGCTGATATTGTAATGCTTAATTCTGGTTCTATTCGCTTGAATCAAAATATTCCTGCTGGATCTGACATCACCATTAAACATTTGGAAGAAATGTTTCCCTATCCCAGCGATTTGCGCCTGATAGAATTTAACGCTAATTTGTTACCCACCATACTTAGTCATGCTATTTCAGCATGGACCGCCAATGGACATTGGCTACAAATCGCTGGATTCGCTTTCATCCACAATCCAGATGATCAAACTGTGGAACATATACACCTCAAAGGCCATCAAGAGTTGACTGATATGGGTAATCAAAAGATTCGAGCCGTGGTACCCTATTACCTCATTTCCAATAATACCGATCACGATGGATACACCATGATCAATGAAAGTATGGAGGTGAGTTGCAACAAATCAGGAGCCGAAGTCAAAAAGTTATTTTCTGCTTTATTACGATCTTTACCTCAAGGTCTGGATGCTTATCGTGACTATAGGATCTGTAACACCATCAAAGACACATGTTTGGAGTAAACTTTGCAGCAATCAGTTTTAAAGAAATCATTATGTTGGTTTTGGGTTTTGCCTTGGTATATGGCTTATATTATTTACGCACGCATGAGCAAATATTTACCTCATCAACATTGACCAACCAACCGAATGAAATTACACCCATAGAACCTGCGACTATAACTACGAAAACAGAACCTAAAATACTCCCTCCAGCAGTACTTGAAACCGTTGAAATCCCTGATTGGTTGATCAGTAAAGATGAGTATGACCTAAGTAACTTAACCGCCGACGACTTGTTGGATTTAGCAAAAATATCACACGAACAGAATCATGATTTCTTCCCAGATAATCAAAACACATTGGTGTATTTACTTAAGGCCAAAGAGCTCGGTATTGAATCAACAGAAATTGAGCTGTTGTTAACTACCTTACATGCCTCTTTATACGACCAAGCTGAACAAGCCATCAGCGACTACGATGCCCAAATGTTAACTGCACTCACAGCGAGATTGAAATCAATAGATAATAATGACCCCAAAATACCTGGCTATACCGATCAAATTGGAGTGATATATACCTTACAAAGGCTCAGCGAAGAAACTGCCAACCACATTGCAAATAACCGCATTTATGAACTTGATCAAAATGACGCCGTACACACCTTGATCAGTGCATTGAATGTAGATGCCAATTATCAACCGTTATTAGACCTCAAAACACAAACCTTAAACCAAATCCAAAGCCAAGCACTCAGAGCCGCACAAGAATTAGATTTCAGTATTGCCGATGAACAAATCAACATCATGCGCGAATTAGATGCCAGTCATCATTTAACCCAAACCACAATTACCAACATCCAAGCTCAAAAACAAAACCGTTTTACATACCTTGACCAACAGTTTTATAGCGCCATAGGCAATCTAAGCCTT
>CALLLZ010000321.1 GCA_938008005.1 uncultured Marinicella sp.
GCCGTTTTTCCAGTGGTGATTTTCTTTCATGGCTTAGGAGAAGGAGGAAACGGTACCACAGATTTACATGAGGTCTTAAAACATGGTCCTCCAAAGATGGTTAATAATGACTTAACTGGTAATGTATTTGCGAATAATCAAGTCATCATGTTAGCGCCTCAAGTTACGAATCAAACTTGGTGGAATGAAGGTCATATAAGACCTTTTTTTGATCATATTTTGAATCAATATCGTATTGATGCAAAGCGGATATATTTTACTGGTTTAAGTGCTGGTTCTTCTGGTATTCATCAATTCATGAATGATGATGATCATGCTTACCAAGTAACGGCTTTTTTAACGGCTGCAGTACGTGGCAAGATTCAACGAGATTTAGGGGCTTACTTGGCAGAATTAACACCCTATTGGGGCCTGACTGCACGTGGTGATGCGTCTACTACATTGACTGACTCTGCAAACCGTATGGCTGGATTCTTAGCTGATATACCAGCAACAAACTTGATGCAAGTTATCCCAAATGATGGCGAAACGCATTCTGCTAGTTATCAACTTTCTACTGGTTGGCAGCGCCAAGATGGTGTAGTTGCTTCAGCTAATAGCAATCCTCTGGTAACGATTTACCCTGGTAGCAGTCATACCACTTGGGAGATGACATACAACAACCCTGTTGTTTGGGATTGGTTGTTTAGTCATCGTAAGCCCAATTTAACTATTTTGTCACCAGCCAATCATACTATTTTACCTGCAGTGCCAATTAATTTATCAGCCCAGGCCTCTGATCAAAACCAAAACATTTTGGCTGATATAGCATGGTATAGTGATATCGATGGCTTTTTAGGAATTGGCACCGATATTATGGTTGATTTGTCAAATGGTTCACATGTTATCGATGCAGTGGTTCATGATGATTCATTTCGAGGTGATGTTAAGCATTTGGCTTTAACAATTGATCCACAATTGAGCGATGTGATATTTGCTGATAGTTTTGAAGGGTTATAGGTTGCTATAGATTCACTCCATACATTGTGATATTCTGATATGTTTTTACTCTCCAAAGCAGTTCAGTTGTCGGATTCGGAAATCGAACTAACAGCCATTCGAGCTCAGGGGCCAGGTGGACAAAGTGTTAATAAAGTATCAAGTGCTATACACCTGCGTTTTGATATTCTCAACTCAAGCTTGCCTCCATTTTATAAAGAACGATTGTTAAAAATCCCCGATCATCGGATTAACAAAGAGGGGGTTATTATTATCAAAGCCCAACAATTCAGAAGCAGAGAAAAAAATAAGGATGATGCCTTAAAACGACTAAAAAAAATCATTAATTCAGCGGTTATTCAAACTAAAAAACGCAAAGCAACAAGTCCAACTAAGGCATCAAAAAAAAGGCGAGTAGATTTAAAAACACGCAGAGGTCAAGTTAAGAATCTGCGAAAGCCGCCCTCTGGTTACGATTAATCAGCCATTTCATGAATAAGCTTGATGACATGTGTATTTACTTGGTATGGAGATTGAAGATTGTGCTGTACGGTTTGTTTACGGCAGTTAACTTAAATTTTTCATCACAGTTTTTGACGTTCATTAGGATTGATTGTTGTTTGAATCAGTAGTGTGCTTTATTTTTGGCTTGAATTAGTTAGAATTATGGGAGATAACTGACAGGAGATATTCAATGAAAATTAAAATCTTGGTTTTACTTTTAGTTAGTCATGCAATTATTGGCTTTGTTGGTTTTGCTGCGGGTATATATGCGTTGCCGATACTTATCGCCCCTGACTCGCCTGATGCAGCTGAAATTAATGCAATGTCAGCTACGGCGGAGTTTAAAGCATCGTTCAAAAAAGACTTGCAAGACAGTGATTTTTTACACCAGGGAGAGGGGGAGGTTACGGTGGGAAGTGATGTCATCACTTTTACTGGACAAATCTCGCCTGGTCCGGACTATAAGCTGTATTTGTCGCCAAGTTTTGTTGAAACTGAAGCTGAGTTTAAACGTTTGAAAGCGACTATGGTAGTGATTGGTGATATTAAAACATTTGATAATTTTGTTGTGCCAGTTGGGAAAGATGTTAATGTCGGGCAATATAATACCGTCATTGTTTGGTGTGAATCGTTTGGTCAATTTATCACGGCAGCTCAATACCAATAAATACATGAAGTTTTTTACACACCAAAATCACATTTTGCCAGAAAGAATCTTACATTGATCGATGCTATCATTAATAGATGTTGAATTAATTGATGTGGGTAATGTTGTGGAAAACAAACCAGGGATATTTACTCATAATCCATTGATGAAAGTGCCTACTTTGCTCGATGATGAAAGGGTGGTTTATGAGTCTGATTTGATTGCACAATACATTGTAAAAAAAACTGGATTCAGACGATCATTTCAACGCAATGACTGAGTATTGGAGATGCCTGAATGCAAGAGCGGTTATGAATGGGGTAATGATGGCAGACGTTGAGTTGATTCTGACGGAGCGAATGGGGGGATGTTGGGGCATATTCGCGGTTCGATAAATTCAGAACTACAATTGAAAATGGCTTAAATTGGTTAGAGAGCAATGCAGGTTTATTCGTTGATAACGCAAGTTATGCAGATTTCCATTTAATTTGTTTGTGGGATCATTTGGCATTTTATAAGATGTTTGCTCTTGAATACCCGCAATTGTGGTCCCGAGTGGAACAGCTGTCCAGTTTAGGGTACGTAAAAAAGTGCACCTATCTAAACCTTTTTATTACTTGGTTCTGATTGCAACTGAGGCTGTGACTGGTAGATAAATAGCCAGATGTAGCCCAAAAATGAATTGAGTTAACAGGCCCAATTTTTAAAAAAAAGGTTATTGGGTGAGGTAAGGATGACTCAGTCAATTAATGCCTCGATTTCGCCACTGAATTCAATGCCCATTCTTAAGTGAAACCATATACATCATTGCTGTTTATACAGTTCATATTTAAATATTCAAATAACTTGGTTGAGATTTAAGTCAATTTCTGAAGAGGTTTTAAAAGTTTGGTTTAGTGGCTGCCAATTTGATAAAATAAACGGTTTATTTTGACTGGAATCATTGATGATTGGACACATTAAGGAGTTGATTGAAAACGCATTGGAGCATTTACAAGCCAAAGGCGAATTTAATTTAGAACAAACTCCAGCAATCACTATCGAGCGGACCCGCAATAAAGACCATGGTGATTACGCTTCGAATGTGGCTTTGACTTTAGCTAAGCCTTTACAAAAACCTCCTCGCGTCATTGCGGAAATGATCATTGCTGAATTGACTGATACAAGCCATGTAAGCAAGGTTGAAATTGCAGGACCTGGGTTTATCAATTTTTACCTAACTGATGCTTGTCGATTACAGGTTTTGAAACGCATTTTGAAACAGAAGGAAGGCTTTGGAAGCAGTCAAATAGGTGCGGATAAAAGTATAACTGTGGAGTTTGTATCAGCCAACCCCACTGGGCCTTTGCATGTAGGGCATGGACTTGGCGCTGCTTTTGGCTCTAGTTTAACCAATATATTGAAAAGAGTTGGTTATAACGTTCATGCTGAATATTATGTCAACGATCATGGTAGGCAAATGGACATCTTAGCCACTTCTGTCTGGTTGCGTTACTTGGAGTTGTGTGGTGAACAAATCACTTTCCCAGCCAATGGATATAAAGGTGATTACATCGTTGATATTGCTCGCAAAGTCCGGCAAAAGAATGGGGATGATTTCAGACACAATCAAATGGAAGTATTTGCTCAAGTCAGCCCAGATGAACCCGCAGGAGGAGACAAAGAGCAGCACATTGATGATTTAATCATCAATGCCAAAGATATCTTGAAAAAAGGGTATCAAAAGGTTTTTAAGATCGCATTAAAAAATATTTTGCATGGTATCGAAAATGATTTGGAAGATTTTAATGTGTATTATGATCAATGGTTTTCCGAAAAATCATTACATGATAGCGATACCATTGAAAGGGCATTGGCGAAGTTAGAGGCTGGTGGTCATTTATATAAGAAAGATGGCGCTTTGTGGTTCAACGCCACTCATTTTGGTGATGAAAAAGATCGTGTTGTGATGCGCGAAAATGGGTTGAAAACTTATTTTGCATCCGATGTGGCATATTTGTTGAATAAATTTGAACGTGGTTTTGAACAATCGATTTATGTCTTTGGAGCCGACCACCATGGGTATATCCCGCGTTTGAAAGCGGCTACAAAAGCACTGGGTTTTGATTCCAATCAGGTAGAGATATTACTCATCCAATTTGCACACTTGTTCAAGGATGGTACTAAGGTTCCTATGACTACCAGAGGAGGTCAATTTGTCACTCTTAAAGAGTTAAACGACGAAGTGGGTTGTGATGCATCTCGATTTTTCTATGTGATGCGTTCACATGAACAACATTTAGATTTCGATATGGATCTGGCCAAATCACAAGCGAGTGAGAATCCGGTTTATTACATCCAAATGGCCCATGCACGAATTTGTAGTATTCTTCGCAAGTTGCAAGAGCAAAACATGACTCATAATATTGAGATTGGTCATGTGTCTGTAGAACTACTGGTTGAAGAGCAAGAATTGGATTTGATCAAGGTCTTGTCACAATACCCGGAGGTGATAGAAAAAGCCGCCACCAACTACTCAGTTCATACAGTGGCTAACTATTTACGTGAATTGGCACAATTGTTTCACAGTTACTATAATGCCCATCAGGTACAGATAGATAACGAAAATTTACGCAATGCGCGGTTAAACTTATGTGTAGCCACACGTTATGTGTTAGCAGATGGCTTGGCTTTATTGGGATCGTCAGCACCACAGGAAATGCGACCAGAAGACAAGCCAGATCAAGGGCCGGACCAAAAACCTGGGTTAGGGCCAGAAGTATGAGCAAAAAAAAGACAGCGCGCAAAACAACTGCTAAGAAGACGGTCAGAAAAACGGCACGTAAAGCTGGGCATAAAAAATCAGTTCCTGGGTGGATTATCTTACTCAGTGGTGTGCTTTTTGGTATGTTGTTGGCAGTATTTATTTATATCAAAGGTTGGGTGCCTGAACCGATTCAGAATACCCAACAACCAGTTCCTGGAGTTGCTGAAGAAGTGTTGAAACCAGTTGAAGATGTCAGCGAAAACTTAATTAAACAGAAGCCTGATTACGATTTTTATTCTGTGTTACCGGAAATGGAAGTGGTGATCCCTAAAGAAGAGCTTGAACAACAAGCCGCCAGAGACAGTAAGGAGTATACTTACATATTGCAAGTGGCTTCATTTAAAAACCAGTCAGATGCCGAAGAATTGAAAGCAAGAATCGCTTTCTCAGGTCAAATAGCTTATCTTCAATCGATTGATGTTAATGGCACCGAATGGCATCGGGTCAGGGTAGGACCATTTGATTCCAGTCGTGAAGCTGATAAACAAAAAAGGCAGTTAGAGCAAGCTGGGCATAAAGCTTTGGTGCTCAAAGAAACAAAGTAATTAGGTATCAACAAAAGATACCTTAGTGAAAAGGTATCATAATTTAGGTGTCAGAAGATAGGTGAATCGCATGAAATATACAGCACTAATCCTAAGCCTAATTGGCTTTGCATTAATAGAAAACGCACACGCACAAATGAAAGGTGATACCTATCATTTGCCTGCCATTGATATCACAGCTGAAAAAAATAAAGCCATTTCAGATAAAAATGTGCCTTTGAAGTACGCGGTGAATACGGCAATTAAAGAAATTTATCACACTAAAAGTAACAGTCAATCGGGTCATTGGACGCTCATGTTTGATGGCAGCTGGGAGTATAACCTACGTCTGTCAGCAGAAAATGCCACCAGTTTGAATGTGGGTATGAAATCGTTTTTTTTACCGCCATCTGCTGAACTTTGGGTGTCGACAGATGATGAAAGCACAAAACGTGGCCCTTATGATGGTAGTCATAATAAAAAACATGGTTTTTTCTGGGTCGGTGACGTACCGGCTGACCATTTGAATATTCGTATTTCTGTCAGCGACAAAGAAAAAGAATACCTGTCTTTCAAAGTTAAAAATGTCACCAGAGGCTTTCACCGATATT
>CALLLZ010000322.1 GCA_938008005.1 uncultured Marinicella sp.
CAAATATTTTTCTCATTGGTAACCTCGTTAACAAAATCAGCGGCGTATTGTACGCCAGCCTTCAAAGTTAAACAAGACACGCCATTGACTAATAAGTTCATTTATTACGACCAAATACACCAATTGCAACATTACTTAACAAAAAACGAATGAATTGAGTACAGGTATCAATTGTTGTTATAATTTCAAGCTCTTTAAAACATCTAACTCAAACATGCCAAACGTCTTATCCAACCTTGAAAACAAAGTGTTGACCATCACCATTAACCGCCCTGATAAACTCAATGCACTTAACCAAGCGACATTACATGAACTTAGCACCATCATTGATCAGGCCAAGAATGATCAAGACACCGCAGCCATCATCATAACTGGATCAGGTGAAAAAGCATTTGTAGCTGGCGCTGACATTTCTGAACTGGCTACCACAGATGTCATGACTGGTATGAAATTTTCCAGTTATGGACAATCAGTATTCAATCATATAGAAAATTGTGGCAAACCAGTCATAGCTGCAGTTAATGGCTTTGCTTTGGGAGGAGGCTGCGAGTTAGCCATGGCCTGTCATTTACGCATAGCTTCTGAAAACGCGCAATTCGGCCAACCAGAAATCAAGCTGGGCGTGATTCCAGGTTTTGGCGGTACACAAAGATTAACGCGGTTGGTTGGCAAAGGGAAATCAATGGAAATGAATCTACTTGGTGACATGGTTCCAGCTGAAAAAGCCGAGCAAATTGGCTTAGTCAATAGCGTGGTCCCACAAGACCAATTGTTAGCCACAGTTAACAAAATCGCTCAAAAGTTAGCCAACTCTGCACCCATTGCTCTCAGCATGACCATTGATGCCATTAATAAAGGCCTCGAATGTTCTCTACCAGATGCCTTAGACTACGAAGTTAAAGCTTTTGGTATTTGTTGTGCATCGGACGATAAGAACGAAGGTACCAGCGCTTTCTTAGAGAAAAGAAAGGCTGTATTTAAGGGCAAGTAAACCTTAACTTATCAAAAAAATATCAATCTAACAGCCTCAATTCAAAGTTGAGGCTTTTTTCCGTGTGATTTAACTCATTGAGTGTGTTATTCAGTTCAAAAAGCTTAACCTTAAAGTAAACGCCATCACATTTAAAACATCAGTAAATCATCATTTGTTCATCAAGTTAATTAGTCACTGTTATATTTAAATGGAAACACTTAATGACTCTTGACGTTTTCATGTACAAATACGTTAGAAACTACAAGCATACAGTATGGCTATTGATTGTATTTTTAGCCAACCCATCTCTCGCAACACAATTTTCTGTCAACTCAGAATTTGACATCAATGATGCCAATCTGAATGATGGCTTGTGTTTAACCCACCTAGCCACTTGTACCTTAAGAGCTGCCATTTCTCAAAGCAATCACACCGTTCAATCAGACACTATAATATTACCTGCAGGACATTATTCACTCAGTATCAATGGCAGCAACGAAGATACCAATCAAAGTGGTGACCTGGATATTTTACATCCTTTGAAAATCATTGGAGCTGAACGACAAAAGGTCGTTATTGATGGCATGTTTCAAGACCGTGTGCTGGATATCCGAGCCACAGGAGATGTAAGCATTGAAAACTTGTCGCTGATTAAAGGAGTAGATGCACAATTTTTGAGCGACAATGGCTCTGCCATTCGAAATATGCCGGATGCGCAGCTGTCTATAAATAAGGTTGATATCAAAAACAATGGCATAAAAAGTTTTCACTCTACCTCAGCCATATTACAACTGGGCCAACTAGATGCCAAGCATATACGCATCACTGAAAATGTCGGCCACGCCATTTTTATTGATGGGCCTATTACCAAATTGAGCCAATGCTTAATCAGTGATCATACCCGCTTGGTCATTAAAATTTGGGGTATTAAAAAATTTGCGACACATGAACTCATAGAAATTCAATCATGCTCAATTGTTAATAATGAGGCTGGTATTATGGATGTTCAATCCAACATAGAAAACATTTACATTTCAAATACCACCGTGACTAACAATGTGGGTTCATTTTTATTCCTGAATGATAATTTCAGCACAATGCATTTCATTAATTCAACCTTGTATAACAATCAAATCAAACCATTTTCTTTCTCAGTCAATATTGATGCGCATAACTTAACTGCTGAAACAACTAGATACACCAACACATTGATGACAAACAATGGATCTGAAATGATATCTCAAGTTGATGCTGGTGGCTTTTTATCCTTGGGCGGAAACTACTTTAGCACTGTAAACAAATTAGTCACCACACTTCCCTCTGATTTGATCGATCCATCTGAACAAGTACAGCTAAGTGATTTGAATATTGTGGATGATTTCACTCAAGTGTTTTACCCCTTGCCAAACAGTCCACTGGTTGATGGCGGCGTTGATATTGGCTGTACTGATTTTGATCAATTAGGTACGAACAGACCCATTGATAGCAACAGTAATTTGATTGCCGATTGTGATGTGGGAGCCATTGAGATTGGCGACATAATCTTTTATTCAAATTTTGAACAAATATCTTCAAAACTAAATCCGAGCACACAATAGAAAGTGACTTTAATAACTCGTTAATTTGAATATCTCTACTAAATTGTAGTTAACTCAGCAATTTTCTATAAAATATTTATCAACATGCCACCAAACCGATAAATCATGATTAGAAAGACACCCACCAATCACAGTCAGTGGAGGAGTACTGACCCTAAACAACGTGCGTTCATTTTCAGATATTTTATTTCTATTCCAGATACATGTACTCACAACCAATATTACTAGATGACGTCCAAAAGATAGCTTATACCTCTTTGGTTATTATAAATCTGATTCAAGTATTGCTACTCCAACCGCAATAATTACAGCTACACTGGCTGTAAATGCAACGAAATTTATACCCATAATCGTTTGACTGATATTTCCCGACAATATTGAACCACCATAAAAGTCTTGAATGACATATGCAACTAAAACCCCACCCATAACCAAAACCACCAATACACTTGCCAATTGAACTTTATTTTTGAGCCATACCAGCCAGAGGCACAGCAAGCCAATTCCACAATTTGTAATTAACTGCCATACTTCATGAAACCTTGCGTGCGCAGGCCAACTAGGGTTATATACATGAGAGGTGTTAATTTCCAAGACTGGGATAATCACTGTAAAAATTAATACGCAAATAGTAATGAGAATTCTTGATATCATTTTATTTCTGATAATTAATGTTGACGTGTAACTGACATCCAACTTTCAATTAGCGTTTGCCTACCTATGATTTAACATTTTTTATTCATTTGTAATTTCACGCTGGTCAATATGGATCAGTCAAATAATTATGCAGCTGTGATACCCATCGCGAGTTTCCATGCGACTAATAAAAGCATCCCAATCATCACCAAACACCCAAGCAAGAAAAGCTTAAACCTCATTGGAACATAATTGGAACCGATGTGTATATACGCATGGGCAAACCTGGTAAGCACGAACACCCAAGCCAAAGTGATCGTAAGTACATCAATCGCATTTATGCTGTAAAACAGCAAACAGAGTACGTAGAACAACACAGGAAGTTCAAATTGATTGGCAATGTTGTTAGAAACCTTAATCACGTATTCTGGCCATTCCCGATTGTTTAATGCCGCCTGTTTGCGATTGACCTCACCTGCTTTCACTGCCTTTGCCTTTCTCACTCCAAGCAGAATGAACATTGCTAAGGTTAGATAAATTTGAGCTAAGACAGGCCAAATAATATAGCTTGAATTCATTGGACTTCTCTGTTTAGTTGGTAAATTATAAAACTTGGGGTTCAAATCCATAGCCATTTCTTGGTTAAAAACCAGTATTAAACTTGGATAAAAATCAGCATCATGTTTAAATGGACAGTGTCAGTATAATCAACTAAATGGACGGCGTCAATTTGAAAAATAATAAAAAACGCACAGCAGGGCAAAAACATGGTGATCTCAGGGCCGAGCTGCTTCGAGAAGGATTAGTACTGCTTGACATTCATGGAGCTGAAGGCGTCACTATTCGCGCTGTAGCTCGCAATGCAGGTGTGGCTCACTCAGCACCCGCTAACCACTTTCCATCAAGGCGAGCCATGTTAACCGCTATCGCCTCGAAAATTTTTACCGACTTGGCTGACCTCATCACAGGTGCGATAACTGATTTAACAGATAAACCAGAGCAGACCATTCAAATCTTCGCTGAAAGTTGCTTCCAGTTTGCTTTCGACAATCCAAACCGCTACCAACTACTCTGGCAACGCCAACTGGTTGATCAAGATGATCCAATCCTTGCAAATGAAATGAATAGAGTCTACTCAGCCCTGCTTTCATCGCTGCAACAAGGTCGAAAAAACCATCGCGTTGACATCGACACAGACGCCATAGCAATATGGTCAATGATTCATGGCTACATCAGTATGCGACTTGATGGAAATCTTGTAGCTGCCAAAGATACAGTGACTAAGCTTCCACGGCAAAAGGCAATCCTCCTGTCACTTATTGATGGCATTTATCAACATAACAGTTAAGACAAGAAACGAGCGTCTATTTGAAGCTATGAATACATAATCTGATTGATGTTTAAATCAATGTTTTAATTTTTTTATAAAAAAATAAACAACCGCCAAACATATTGCTAAAACACACCACAAGTCCTCAGAAACTGATAATTTTAAATATTCGTTCACTACACTGATAGAAGCAAAACTCACCAATCCAATCAAAGTTGTAATGATTAATATATTCAACAGTGAGCTCAATTTAACCCACAATTTGTGCCAAATGTTTGTTGGGTCATTAAAATGGTTATCTGTTGAATTTGCAACTTGAAGCTTGACATTCATCATTGCGGCCCTCACTCCATTACACATAATATAGAATAAAAAATTATAAGTACTGATAGATCAAAATAATGTGAATTCAAACGTGAACTTAAAAGACAGTTCACTCGATTAGTTAGCAAGATTCAATCGACTTTGACGATCAACCGAAAGTTTATTGAAATTTTATCACCTCAACTGTCCATACAAACAACACAATTATGCCCCCCCCAGATTCATTTACTTTAAAAATCAAATCTAACTCAAAAATAAACCATGTTTATTAAAAAGCGCATGTTCTTGGTTCAATGCTTAACTCAACATTGATGTTGCCGTGTTAGTCGTAAATTACTCACATTAGCTTTACTGAACGTTGATATATCAGTGAAAAATCCGTTTTTTAAAACAAACAGTCGCCTTATTTCAACTTTAAAAATCGATGGATTTTTATAATACATCGATCGTTCATACAACGAATGAGCGAAAGATTATGTGTTGTTAAAACGCATAAATATATTATTTAATTTATCGGATATATTATGTTAATTAATAAAAAAACCAGATTAATAAAAGCCTGTTTATTAACAAGTGCTTTTTTCAGTAGCATGAGTGCTTATTCAAACTTTGATCAGGTAACAAAGGATCAAGATTTAGACATCATAACATCACAGCTGATTCAAGTGCCGAGTCAAAAAACTGCCTCTTTAACAAATGATGATTACTTCAAGCATGATTCAATTCAAGCCAATGAGATGTTTCACGCCATCAATGATTATTACTCCCAACTCGGCAATAACTTTATAGACACAGAATGTGTGATTGAACAAAAAGACACTTTATTATTTGAACAACAACCACTTACATATAATTTAAGCACAAGTTCTTGTGCTAATTTTTTACTCAATAAACATGACATCAATAGCGATCAATCATTGGCTTTCTTAGTCCAAGTTAAACTTAAAAATTTAGGTAACGAAAATAAGAATGAAACTGGGCGGATATCAATTAAAAGTGAACCATCCCACCAACCCTTAATACAAAGGGAGATCATGCTTAATGGCTTTCAAAATGCCAATGAAGAACTGATGGTTATTGGCAACAATTGTTCAAATGAAACATGTGATGCCATATTTGATGTACAAAGTTTGAATGCCTTTGCAGAATTAGAAGTCACAATACGAGGTATTTACTATGTTGAAAAAACAAACTCAAATGAATTTTCAAATGAAAAGGAAATTACCACCAATGGAAAATTACAAATAAGCAGTAGAGCTGGTTTTCAAAATGGCAATTTTAATCAAAATGGTGCTGGGTGGACCTGGAAGAGGGATTTTATAAGCAGCAATAACTGTACGACCACAGCAAGCAATTTAGGTGATTTTGGAGACCTAATCAACCCTGTAATTGTTCCCCTGTTTGGAAATAACGCAGCAGCTGCCGGTGGCGGTTTTGCCAGTCTGGGTGGAATCAATGAAAGATACAGGTACAGTTCGATTGCTCAAACCGTACAAGTGAATTCTAATACGCGACTTAAGTTCAAGCGGAATTTAATCCCTGGTCGCAGAGGTGGTACTTCGATAACCAGACCAGTCTCAATGATTGTAAGGGCTTTTGACATTACCACCGGCAATAACTACTATGCCTATCAAAAATCAACTAGTAACACCCTAAATTTAGCCACTGTAACAAGTGATATAGATTTATTGTGGAATCACACAGTTCGCTTTAGTTTCAACGTGTGTTCATACGCTACATCACAAACACCTTTTTCAGACACACATGGACAAATGAGAATTGATGATATTCAATTAGAGCCATTTACCCCTCCTAGCCCCAGTGGCACATTAAACACAAACTCGCCATGTACACTGGTAGCTGGTAACAACCACTGCTCTGTTCAGTTAAACGCCACCACCACAAATTCTCCGATTAACTGTTTGTGGTTGAGTCAGCCACAAATCAGCTTGGTATCTTGTACTGGGGACTCTCAATTTAGCCAACAATGGGATTTTGCCAACACCACAGGGCAAACTTTTGACCTCAGATCTCATCTCAGTTTCCCTGGTAACACCACTGCAGAATTTAACCAAGCTACGTTATTGGACAGAAAACAAGTACAAGCCCTTCCAGCACCAACCCCTGATGCCTATGATAATGTCAGCCTGCGAGGATTCTCAGATGATGTTCCCGGCGATGCAGAGCGCCTATTTGGAGGAGCTCCAGCCCAACAACATAATTTCCACGACGAAGGAGATGTGGACTGGATGATTTTCGCAATGGGAACCAGCGTTGCAACAATCAGTACCACCGTCAATGGAAATGCAGCTGCACTTTTACGTGTCTATGAAGTCACAGGTGATTTCACCAATATAACACCCGATCGTTGGGACATCACTCAATCAGATCTCACATTACGTGGCAGTGATACATCTGCCGGTAACAATACAGTAACAGTAAACAATGATTCTAACGGCATTAAAGTTTATGTTGTTCGAGTAACTTCCTCAGGACCATTTGGAAATGATACCGGATACACAATCAAATCAACTGTAGTTACCCCTGATGCCTATGACAACACCATGGTTAGAGGATTCTCCGATGACGTTCCTGGTGATGCCGAGCGCCTGTTTGCCGGCACTCCTCAACAACATAACTTTCATGACCAAGGAGATATCGACTGGATGATTTTTGGCACTGGAAACGGCTCAATAACTGTCAGTACTGAGCTGAGTGGAAGTGCTGTGGCACAACTACGAGTTTATGAAGTAACCGGCGACTTTTCAGCCATCACACCTGATCGTTGGGACATTACCCTGTCAGATTTATCATTACGTGACAGTGATGGCTCTGCTGGGAATAATTCAGTGACTGTTACCAACAACACCAGTGAAGCGAAATTTTATGTTGTTCGTGTCAACTCAGCTGGTCCTTTTGGAAACAATACGGACTATACAATTAAAGCAACCGTAAACTAGAATAAGTTAGTATCAAATCACATTGATAACTATGTTGTAAATGAGATTTGCCATCTAACAAAAAAACGGTCAGGAACAGACCGAGGTGAGCCTCAGTTTGTTCCTATATTAATTCACTCTAGTTTATCTATATCATATTTATAACAAAAGGTATGTATAGAGCCCATGCCACAACCACAGCCCTTATATGAATCCGTGTAACCAATATGTGTATCTTTATAACCATCGGGGCATGATGGCCTACTTTTCCCGCATAAACACCCTCCGGAAGATGACACGTCTAAAAATGTTGGAGCCAGCAATACCTCCTTTAATTTTTGATTTCTTGATATCAGTTTTGCTATTTGGGTTTCAAGTGATGCAAAACGATCCTTTGCCGGTGAATCCAACATTTCAATAACATCGTAAGTATAGTTTTCCAATGCGGTCTTAATCGTAACATTTGCCGAAGGGTAATAAGTATATATAACGCCACCGACTGTTTGTTTTTTCATATCCCTTTCGCATGTAACCGTTCGGGCTTGGGGTTTTATTAGCCAATCTTCGGCAGCCGTCACTACTTGCCCATCAAGTGTACAACTCATGTTTTTAGAATTAATTCCCTGAAATTTAATTCCATCACCGGCTCCGGTATATCTCATTGTGAAAGAGGTATTTGTAAAGTCATTAGAAGTGGTATGATCGATTAATAAACCAGAACTTTTAAGTGTGATACAACGTTCCCATGCATCAATTGCATTGCTATGTAACTCGTTGGCCACTCTAAAAGTATGGCTACCAATATTGGTAGTTCTTTTGTAATCACGACAAAATTCATTATGCTTTGTTTTAGCGGATGCCCGTTTATCACTCCAAGAAAAATCTAAACCTTCATAAGCAACACTGAGTGCATTTTGCTTCTTTCGCGAATGGCTTTCATAACTCTCTTTACAATATTGGTCATGAATGGTGTCAGCATAATATGAGTGACTGGTGGCTTGATAGATATTTGATATACCATGTTCTAATAACTTATCACAGCTGCTATCTTGCGCATAAACGTTTAACGGATAATAATAAACCAATACAAATATAAGAAACTTCATAATATTTAGCCTCACAATTAAATTAAAACGATATAACTGTGTGTCAAGTGAAATCATATACTCTCACTACGATCCATTTAATTCATTACTGTGTAAAAACTAAGAAGAAAACTCAGTTTTGAAAAAAAGACCAAAGGTGTATATGGATGCCCCTGCTAATTCTAGCCAATGACTTTTCGTGTTTTCAAAAGATCTTTTTAACGTTTCACAAAAAAGAAATTATTTTACGCCAGTAGCTTTTGATGCTTGAACCTGAAGTTTCATTGTTCATTGACCCATCTAAATGATCATGTCTTGTAGTTTGCTTATAAAACCGTTGAGCAGCGGCATTTAGCATGGGAAAAAGTTTAGTCTCAGTCAGTGGCTTAACCAAATACCTGAATATTTGGCCTTGGTTTAAAAGCTTAATCGCGCTTTTACCATCAGCAGCTGATGTAGCAACGATAATAACTATTTTGGGGTATTTATCATGAATGAGCATAACCAAATTAAAAGTGTCTTCATTGACATGATCATCGTCAATAAATAACACACCTGCATGTTTATTGTTCTCCAGAACCAACAAGGTAGAGCCAATATCATGAACCATATTAGGCTCCATCGATAAACGCTTAGCTACTTTGGTATAAATTTGATCATTATGATCAACCATATTCAAAAAAACCAAAGCGCATTTTGCTTGATTAACATCATGCTTTTGCACATCAACTTGCATACCTGTATTTACACGTACGATGCCACTATCAATGATCGATTTAAGCTCTTTTACATTCCATGGCTTGGTAATATATTTATATATTTCAGCTTCATTTATAGAGTTTTGAATGGCTTTGATATCCGAGTAACCCGTCATCAGAATTCGAATCATTTTAGAGTAGTTATCCTTGCTCCAAGCCAACAACTCATGCCCTAAAATATCAGGCATTCTTTCATCGGATATGATGACTGAAAAGCCTTTGTTTTTTTTTATCAGAGACTTGGCTTCTTTGGCATTATGTGCCGTAAATATATCATAATGTTTTTTCAAAGCCGCTTTCATCGAACGTAAGATCCGAGGTTCATCATCAACCAACAACACCTCAGGCAAAGCCTTTATTGCTGTATTTTTTGTCTGTAAGTCTTTACTCATTTAATCACACTGAGTTCTGCTTGTGATTGTTGCAAAGGCAGTTGTACCAGTATTTGAGTTCCTTTTCCTATTTCGCTCTTGACCTTAATTTCACCACCGTGGCTTTTAACAATTTTATATGCAATTGACATACCCAAACCAGTTCCTTGTCCAACGTCTTTGGTTGTATAAAATGGGTCGAAAATTTGTTTCATGCCATTAGCTGACATACCCTCCCCATTATCTTCAAAGCTTATTTCGATGCCCTTACCTACACGTTTTGTGGTGATCTTAATGGTCCCATCCTTGTCAGTTGCCTGAGCTGAATTGGTAACTATATTCAAAAAAACTTGATTCAGCTGTGCAGGCATACACTCTATGAGTGGCATTTGATGATCAAAACTTTTAACAACTTTTCTTTCACCTATTAAATTTTTACAAATTTTTAAAGTTGCCTCCAACCCCTTATGAATATCTGTATCAACTGCATTGGTTCGATCCAATCGACTGAAATCTTTCAAAGAGCCCACCAGGTTTGAAATTTCAGAAAGCCCATAAGATGAATCTTTCAACAAATCCTCTATTTCGGAAAGTGTCTCTCTTTGCCTCATCCTCCGATATACCTGAACCATTCTTTTGACTATGCTACCGATTTTCTTGGTGTTAGGCTTACTTTCTGATATTTCTACAGAGATCATGTCGATAGACTTTAATATGCCATCCAATTCACCCATATTTAACCTAATGGTATCAACATTACTGGAGATATACCCCAATGGCGTATTAATCTCATGTGCAACACCAGCCACCATTTGGCCTAACGAAGCCATCTTTTCAGATTGAACCAATTTCGTCTCCGACTCTTTAAGTTCATCAAAAGCCTTTTTCACTTCTTCAGTTTGAACTGCCACCTCATGATCTAAATGTTGATATAAGTTTCTGAGTCTCCAAGTAACAAAAGCCAACCCAACCAACAGAAAACTTATATAGGCTATATTTAACTGCTTCAGAAAACTTTGTTGACCCGAGTTACTTAAAAGCCATTGACTCCATCCTTGGCTCAGTTCATCAATTTGGCTGTCTGAAGTCGATAGTAAGACCTTGCTTAAATATTGGTCAGTTAATTCCTTTTCATTGATAACCGTTTCAATATGCCTACCAAATTCAAACATGGATACACGAGAAAATTCAGGCATTTTATTTTCCAATTCAACCAGCTGTGGTAATGCAACTTTGATTTTTTCAATACTGAATGAAGAGCCTAAAAGTGAATACGCCAATAGCTCTCTTACAAGGCTGCCATACAGTTGTTCAGCATCATCTAATTTCGCTTCTTTAGCAATCGACATCAGGCTTTGACCTGCTGCTGGCGCATATTTTTCTGAGTTTCTCAGCACAGAATTATGTGACTTAAAACTTTCAATCAAATCACGTTGAATCATGACTTCACTCTTAAGTTTTTCAAAACTCTTCACCAACATGGGGTCACTCACACCCTCTGTTGAAAAATAAGCCTCACCAAAGCTTTCAATAGATTGGTCTAATAACGTAGCTGAACGAGTTAAACTGTCATAGTTAGGGTCTAAGTTATATCGGCTTCTTAATACCAACTCGCCAATATCTGAGTTTAACCCGTCAATCGTCAACAACCGTTGGGTTACATCATTACTGATTTCTTTATTATCTGGAACTGTAGACTGGTAATAAAATACTCCCAATCCTCCCGCAATGGCTAAAAACAAGTAAATCAGCAGTAAAGTGGATGGTTTCATTTTAATATACTCCTTCAGGAATCTCGCCTACCAATGATTCCAGAAATGAAATAATGGCTGCTCTGTCTGATTCAGGGACTGCCCTACCTAACTGAAATTCAATCATAATATCGACAGCTTTTTCGATGGTCTTAACAGAGCCATCATGAAAATATGGAGGCGTTTTAACAGCCAAACGAAGACTCGGAACCTTAAAAACCCGTTTATCCCATTCATTTTTTGTCACCAAATAGCGGCCCAAATCTTCATTCAAAGAACCTGTTTGGAGATTAATGTCTTTAAGCACACCTATTTTTTGAAACATATTCCCGCCCACATTTTTACCTTGGTGACAGGAAACACAGCCATATGTTTTAAATAATTCATAACCCTGTTTTTGTTGTTTCGAAATGGCCGACTCATTTCCCAGCAAAAATTGATCGAATGGTGAATTAGGAGTTATCAGTGTTTTTTCGTACTCAGCTATTGCAGCCACAATACCGTCTTCACTGATGGGGCCACCAAATATCGCTTTAAACTCTTGAGGATATTGTGCATCTTTATTTAACTTTGCAATAACATCTGTCCATGAAGCCATGCCCATTTCCAGAGGGTTGGTTACAGGCATGCGTGCCTGACCGGCCAGATCATTGGCTCGCCCATCCCAAAATTGTTTAAAGTTTAATGATGCATTAAAAACTGTGGGTGAATTTCTGGTCCCTTGGTGGCCTTTTACGCCATCTGAAAATTGTTTGCCATCAGCTCCAAAACCCGTTTCAAGATCATGACATGAAGCACAAGAAATACTGTTATCAAAGGAAAGTCTGGTATCAAAGAACAGTTTTTTTCCCAATTGGACTTTGCGATTATCTACATCGACTTGATTAGGTATCGGAGTAATCGGCTCTTGACCTGCATAAGCCTGGCTCAATAAAAATAAACCAAAAAAACAAGATGTTTTTATTAGCTTCATTAAATACACTGGTTCCGATGCTTTTTTCATACTAAAATTAATGTTATTTATTATTTAGTATATTTGTTCATTTATACTTAGTCAACATGTTCTTTTTTATACGAATTTACAGAAAATAAAATCAACTATAGCTCCTGTAAAAATAAAACAAACCTAAACTCAAAGCAGACAACCATGTATTGAGCTTATGTAATAACTACCTACAAGCTAACAATACAAGAAAATAATAACAACGAAAATAAAGGGAACATTCACTCATACTCAGACAAAAATCAACAAAGAACCCTGAAAATATTTAATAGATTCTTCTGTTTCTGCGCCTCTCCCTGATTAAGTTCTAGGTAAAGTTCTGTGTATATTTTTATATTGCAACAGCTCTATAGAATGCTGATTTGATCGAGTTTTTTGACCACTATATGGGTTTGAAAATAATATTTTTCAGTTCTTTTTCCTTGAGAAAAAAACCAAACTTTCATTCTCTTGGCTTCGCCTCTAACCAACAATTTTTGACCTTCAAAATGGCTTCGAATATCAATATCATGCTTGGCTTTAAAGGCTTGCTGAAATGAAGGTTCCAGTGTCACTGTTATGTTTCTTCTGTCTCTATAATCTTCTTGGGTGTTTAAATAAATTCTGCCTGACTGTTTGCCAGAGTTTTTGATGCTTAAAACAAACTCACCTTTGAGCCCTTGCGGAGCGATGGCCTCTGTTTTTTCAATGATGTCCCACACGGTAAAACCGTTTGAACTGGTTTTAGATGTTTGTGGCTTATTACAACCAATTAAAAGTGTAAAAACAAATAAAACAAGAACCTTCCCTGTTAAGACTTTCATAAATAATATCCTATATAGTACAGAGCCATTATAATACATTGAATCGTTAAATAGCTATTTTTTGGTACTGCTGTGATGTGTTCAACTGCATCATTGAGTGTAACGGCTTTATCTCAGATTACACTGCAAAAACAGACCTTCCAACAATAAGAAAACGATTCTAAATGAGTGTTTGGAAACGAATTGATACAAAATCTGAAACAGCTTACAAGCCCAAAAAGCTAGTCGGCTGAGCAGTTGCACCCCAGTTAACACCCTCACCAATCAATTTTAACACTAAAAACCAGAAAAGTTTCAATCGCATTTCTATGGTCTATGCTTTGCCTTTCATTAGGTTGTCATAATTTTGATAAATTTCGTCGCAAATTTAATAACTGATTTTCTGATTCGATTTTTATAATTTAACGCCTCAACCAACTATAAAAGTTTTGAAAGTACTTTTGGCTTTTTATACTTTAAATTTACTTAATGTATGTAGGAGAAATAATGAAAAATATATATTTATACTGTTTAATATTCCTCACAACAGGATTTAGCAGCTATGCGGCCCCCCTTAACTTCGAATGTGATATCACCCCAGCACCGTTAAAAACCGATTGCCCTAATGATGAGTTTCACTCATTAGGCTACTTCCCTCCAAATGAAATCACTTACACAGGTACGCCCCAAGACTATGTAAATGATTATCAATGGGGAGCTGATTATATGAATTTTGGCTATGGCTGGTATTACACCTACGGCACCGCAAGACTTGGACTTTTCGACGATGTGCCAAATTTCAGTGACCCTGAAGCTGTAAAAAACTATAGGAACCATTCTTCAGGGGAGTTTAAATTTTCTGGAAACACATTCAGCAATCTTCGCACCAATTTCACTCAAACATTCTCACCAGCACTCACATCTAATCATGGCATGCTAACAGCTGGACTACTCACTGCTACAGATAATAACACCACAGGTATTTCTGGATTGTGTAGAGAATGTAGCCTAGGTTTTGTTAAAGCTACGGGTACCAGCCAAGTTAAAATAACAAGTAATAAGCCATTGTTTTCAAATGGCTTGCCTTTCATCCCTACGCCCAACCCCTCAACCCCAGCTGATAATTGCAACGCTAATTCCGATTTAATTTTTAGCTTGACTGACCCCAACCCTAATTCAAATGCAGTCATAGAAAAAGACATTAGTGACAAAGGCGTTAAATGTGCTCAAGAAGCCATGAACATTACCACTCGGAATTCAAAAAATGCCATTAACCACTTAATAAATTCAGGCAATCAAATTCTAAACTTCTCTTTTCAATTGCTTGAGAAGCCGCATTATGTTCGTGAAGATAACATTCTAGTTAATGTTCTTAATACTTTTGTAAATCCATCTCGAATAGTTCAATTATTGTTCCCATCATGGTCTCTAGCTCCAACTCACCCTCAACGAGATGTCTATCCGAACTGTGCCTCTCAAGAAGCACGATATGGGTTTAAACTTGGACTTTGTAATTCTCTTGAAACTGCTAAATCAAGGGACGTGATTATCGTTGCATCCGCAGGTAATAATTTAAAAAATCAAATGTCCTGGCCAGCAAACGAAACTGACAATGTCATTGGTGTGGCAGGAACAGACCCGTATGGCAGACTTTGGGACAGACGGGTTATTGAGTCGGGTTGTAATTCATCAGGATCTACCAATGAATGCGGCACCAATTTCAGTCCATTCAATACCTTGTTTGCGGCCCCTGCTCATAATGCTCTGGTCTACCACCCTAACGGAGACTATAACTCAGCAGCAGGCTGTTATGATGCCAATTTATTACCAGCAAATGACGGTTATCAACTGTGTTCAGGTACAAGTTTTTCAGCACCTTTTGTAAGCAGTATAGTAGCGATGATTCGATCTCTAAACCCTTTAACATCATTTGATGATGTTAAGCAGTTATTATGGGATTCGCGAATTCAAGGTTTAGCAGATCAAAGATATGCCATACCTAAAGCCAACAAAGCAGCCAAATTAACATTAGGTAAAAGTAATGGTAGCCAATTACTTAATCGTTTAACTCCCATGTTTAGGTTAAAAACCAATGGTTCTTCAGGTTGGCCCAATCAAATCAGTTACCTGTCAACCACCATACCCCAGGTCGCCTCTGCAGCGAAAATGGGTACTTACTTAGTTAACCCGGAAACCAACACAGGTCATATTCATTACAGTGATACAGTCACTTATAGATCAGACATATATTCACCAACCACTTCTGGTTACTCTCAATACAAAGGCACCTCAGAAACTGCTCGCGCACCATTCTTTGTGTTTGGAGGGCACAGAAACCCATTTAATGACCAAGCAGATTTATTACCCTTGCATCACATGGCCAGGGAGAGATTCACTGGTTTTAATGGGCTTTGTTCCGAATTAGCAGACCATGCTTACTCGACAAATAAAAACAATGGTTTTGGATTTGGTTCAAATTTTTGTAGCGCATATCATATTAACTACATATATGAAGGTATAGATGGGTATATTCTACCTGAGTGTCCAACCGGCATGAGCTGTTACAATGACTTAGTTCGATCTCACCCAGTAAGTAACAACCCTGATTGGGCACAATGCCTGAAAGTCAGATATTCAGATCAAGATAAAAGTTTTGCCTTGATGATGGCAAGTGAAATTAACAAACCCATGTTTTCAACTTATGGGACGACATATCGCAACCAACAAAACCAAATGGTTCCAATCACGACTTTAGCAGGTATGGAAAATGCTGAATGCTTGGGTTATGTATTTCCAAACGTAGATTATGACAGCGATGGGATCATTAATGGCATGGAAATGGTACTAGGCACAGATCCTAATGACCCAGATACAGATAACGATGGTCAAAATGATGGCATAGAATACCCATTAGCTGGTATACCTCAAGGCGACCCAAGAATTATGGACTGAATTTATTAGAACCAAAGAGATCAGACTCGAATGGCACTTACTTAAGTTTTTTAGGGTAACATTTGAAGCTGATCTCTTTTCTTATTTGTTAAAGTGTCTTCATTACATATGATATCGATTTAGAACTTCCCAAATATAAGCTTTTAATTTTATCTCAAATTTTCTGTAAAACAATATTGTATTCCAAGGTATTTGATTGCTCTTTGACAGCTGAAGCAATCATCATTTTTTGTTCTGCTTTGGTCTTTCGTTGTAACAGTTGATCGATATCATTTAATTCATGATTTGGAAAATACATTTGAGTGATTATTTCTTCATACCCCATTTTACTTACTTTGAAATGTATATGGGGAGGACGTAACCATGTTTTCGAAACAGGGTAAGCCCCAGGGATAATCGTTTTAAATTTAAAACCACCCTTCTTTCCGCTTTGAACTATGGCCCAACCCTGAAAATCAGGATCTAAAGCTGCTTTATTTTGATCATGGGGGTGACGATACCTCCCCATTGAATTGGCTTGCCATATATCAACCGTCGCATTCTCAATTGGAGAACCATCAACATCTATGACATTTCCTTGAATATTTACAACATCCCCTTTCGCTTTATGGGCATGGCCATCTACC
>CALLLZ010000323.1 GCA_938008005.1 uncultured Marinicella sp.
GGTCAATAAAGACTTTCAAAATAAATTCAAAAAAAATAGCTCTTAATTACATACTCGTAAAACAGCCTCAAACCTTGTCAAAATAATTGAAATAAAGTGAAAATAAATGATAAAGTCCATTTCTAAGAGTCCATTTTTACGATCTGAAGAATAATTATCAAACAATCTCTTGTCAAGAACTTTAAAGAACTGTGTCATGATTTTATGTCAAAAAAATTACACCTTGAACAACTTTTATAACACAATTTTTATCTGGCACGAATGTATGTCGATTAATTGTGCATATAATTAGTCATGCCTACTAAATGATGAAACCGTTTAAAACTGCCATTGCAGTTGGTAGAAAACGAACCCAATGAATATAAAAACAGTTAACTCTAATCATTCATTTTTCATGAAGTTAATTATCAAAAAATTCGAATAACATTTCATACAAATCAAACTTACAATTATTAATAAGGTTGCCAATTGGTATAAAAATGTAAATGGTGGAATATTTAGGCAGTTTTATCCGCTATTTAATCAAATCCGAAGTACATGCCAGTTTGCGGAGCTTCAAAATATCATCAACCACCATCAAGTAAGACAATGTTTTAATCATTGAATTGTCACATCAAACTAGAAAACCAAAAAATCTTAAAACTGATAACGAATGCGACTATAAACATTACTGGAATCTTCAAATTGACCAAAAAAAGTATGAGGGTCTTTGCCAGTAAAAACACTGGCTCCCAAAATAAACTGCCAGCTGTCATTGTACCGATAGTTAATTGAGGGGCGCCAATAGCTGTCTTCATCAGTGGGCGAATAGAATACAAATAATGACCAAGTAAGCTTGTCTTGCTGAGTTAAATAGGTCAACCGATTAGTGATGACTTGTCTATTCTGCTCAGGTTCAGTCTGCGGGAACAGTGAATGAGTACGCAGTCGGTCATAATGCATGCTATGTTCAATATAGTACTGGATACCCCAGTTGAATTTTTTAAACAATTCACGTTCATAACCCATTAAAGCTCGCCATTGAGAGTTTGGTATAAATGGATTGTCACCTGCTTGGTCATCCAATGCCTGATGATAACCAATTTCAATGTTATAAAGCCCTTTTCCTATCCCGCTTTGAAGGCTGGCACCAAAAACATTCTTTTGAGGAAAATAAACCTGCATGGCATTATCGACACCCGTTGGAGATTTAGCGATGCCATGATAAGCATACAAAGCCAATTGGTTGCTTTTGGTTTTTTTAAATAAACGCAGTGCATATTCAGCTTGATGTGTATTTCTCGGATTGATCACTTCAAACCCACCCACTTGATTTTGAGCCAATGGATAAAATAAAGAAAATCGTTCACCATTAATAAAACGATCAGGTTCTGCTATTGGTGTGATGACTAAATCAAAATTGAAAGCTTTAAAATAACTGGTAACACGCAACGCATCTATCGGCGCTTTCAAGTAACTGGCATCTCGTCCACTGAAAAACGACACCCAATCTTTTGGAAACAGGTCGTTGATAAACAACAAATCACCAGTACCCCAAGTACTAATTTGTCGACCTAAAACCACATCAGTTTGGTCAAACAAAGAAAATTTGATGTTTAACTCACGTAGGTCGAATACCAATTCATCACCAGTATCGGCAGCAGCATCAAACCACAGATCAAAATCTAAATTAACATCGAAAGACTCATGAATATAATCATAACTCTGATGCCAACGGACCTCATTGAGGCTGCTTTGATCAAAGAACAATCGATCATTGTTATACTTTTCACCCAAGCCTAGCTCAATAAACCCTGAATGTGACCATGGTGATTCATTACTGTCCCAATCGTCACTCCATTCGTCAACCTTTACATCAGCCACTTCTTCATCTTTGTGCGGTTCTTCTGTCCAATTCTCTGTTTCAGACTGTCCTGAGATATTCACTTGCGCATACAAATGTCCTGCATTCATCAACAGTAGATAGGACAAAAAGATAACAGGCTTATTCACTGCTGATTTATTGTTTAGCTTTTTTTTGTCTGGCTAACCATTTTTTCGGCGGGTTTCGCAATGAACGTAAACCAAACACGGCTTCATCCATTCCCAGATCATAAGCTGGCTGACGAAACTCTAACAAAGTATATCCACCTGTTTTCAGGTTTGAAACTTTAGATTTCATAACGGTAGGGTAACCTTGTACCTCTATCACTTCGAGCACCTCTACCCTGCGGTACAGTTCATCTGATTGATTATAATATTCGATCAACATCGGCAAGTAATTTTGTCTATTAATTTGCATCGTGTAGTAGCTAAACTCTACTTCACTTGGTGTTTTTGCTGTACTTTTAATGTAATACAAATCATCATCTTGTTTAACCAGCGTGTGGTTATCAATACTCGGATTCCGACCAGAAACGTCTTCATAGAAAAAATCGGATCCTACAAAACTGGTGCGATTATCAGATGAAGAAATTCTTTTCTCTAAATCCAATGCGGGTAAATACAACCATCGATCATCTTCATTTTTGATTTTTTTATGAACCATGAATACCGTACCCTTGACATCTGAAGGCCTGTTAAAAACCACCAAGAAATTTTGATCCGCCCCTTCTTCTAGGTCTTTTCTAAGAATGACAAATTGACGCAGTTGTTTATTTCCTTTTGCATCAACTATCATCATTCGTGCATCAGAACGACCATCGTTTCCTGCATAAAATGAAGCCAAATTGGCTTGATCTATGATGGTTTCTATTTGACTTGCATCAACAATTTCGATCGTTGTTAGCAAAGTTAATATGCCTAATAATTTATTCATATTCATTTCCTCAAGCGCATTTTATTTGAATACCAACGATCTCAACAACTTCAACATCGCCGGCAACATAAGCAAAGTGACCAATGCAGAAACAACCATAATCGTCGCTAAGAAGAAGCCTACAGTCACATAAGGTAACAATGGCGCAAACAACAGCGGTGTAAATCCAATGGCTATCACCACGGCATTCTTACTGATGGCAGCAGCGGGCTCTTTAAACATGGTTTGCATGGTAAGTTCGAAACTTTTATTTTTTGCATGAATATCACGAGCCCTCTGTAAAAAATGTATGGCAAAGTCCACAGACAAACCGAGAGTTAACGCAGATAACACAGCTATTGGCATGTCATAGTCTTTACCCACCCATCCAATCAACCCATAGATAAAAACAATGGTTAATGTCAAAGGTAACATTGCCAAAAAACCAAACAATACGCTGCGAAAAAGAAACACCATCATTAGGAAAACAACAATAAATGCACTGACCAAACTCTTGCCCATACCTGCCACCATTTCTTCTTGCCAAACTTTATTCAGAAAAGTTTTACCAGCCCAATTGATACTAATACCGCTAGCCGGTGGGTTATGAGAAATGTAATCATTCATATGATCAACAACAGCACTCATGTCTTGATTGTCACCGCTTTTGAGTTGTACCCAAACCACTGTACTGGTATAACTTTTGGTTACGAAGTGCCACAAATCCTGTGGCCTATGAGATGACTGGTATTGTAATAAGGTTTGCGCCACACCTGCTTTTGTTTTTGGTAAAACAAATGCTTGATCACCACCACCGGCTAATTCCCGATTAACAGTTTTTACTATATCTGCCAGTGAATTTGATTTGCCAACCAAACCGCTTTGGCCCAACGCCACTTGTAATTGAGTCACATAATCCAGACTATTGGGCGATTTAAAAACAGCCAATTGATTCTGCTTATGCTCAATCAATTTAATTAATTGGCTGAGCTCAATTGCCAGTTGATCTGTGGCATCAAACAATTTGTCTTCAGTCCAAAATAAAAGTTCATTCAATTGTTGCTCAAAGCTGGTCTGTTGTGCCTTAATGTTTTTAATTTGACGTTGTATCTCTTGACCAGAATCATTCAGCTGACTATAGAATGACTTTTCAATTGAATCAGTTTCAGCTTCAAGAACTAAATAAGCATCATAAGTTCCAGCAAAATGATCATTCAAAACTTTATCGGCTACTCGTATGGGATGATCTGTTTTGAACCACCTAATAGGATTGTCATTGATTTTGATTTGTAAAACACCCCAAATACTGATAATAAAAACTGCAACAAAAATGACAATTACAAACTTATTATGCTTTAAGCTAAATTGGCTCATACCCTTCACAAAGCCAGATAACTTAGATTTACTGTGATGCAAACGCTGTAAAGAGTCTAATGACTCTTTCTTTAAAGACATCAGGTAAGCTGGAATGAACAAAATGGTCAGCACAAATGCCAGTAAAATTCCTGACCCTACAAATGCCCCAAATATTTGCACCGGTGGAATCGGTGTCAACATCAAGGAAAAGAAGCCAACTGCTGAAGTTACGCTGGTAAACAACATTGGTTTAAACAAATTAGCTACAACCGTTTTAACAACTGCCTCACGATCACTATCCACATGATACTTTTCAACAAACTCAGACATGATATGTATGGAATCAACCACTGCTATTGGCATCAAAAAAATGGCAATCATTGAACTCATGATATGAACCGTAAAACCCATGCCAATCATGGTCCCCATAATCACAATAACAGTCACCATAGCGACAATCATCGGAGCTGCTATGAATTTAAAATTCCTAAAGAAATACCACAACAACACAAAAATCATTAAACCAGCCAAAGGCGCTGAAACACCCATTTGGACAAACATTTGGTAGCCAAAAGTGTCTTCAGCGACAGGTAAGCCTGTGATATGGTACTCATCTTCCGAGTCCAATGAATCAATGATGGTTTGGATTTCAGTAGATATACGGTAACTCTGATTTTTATCCGCAATTGGTACATATATACTGGTGGCTTTATGATCACTAGAGACCAAGGTGTTTTTTAACAACGGCAATCGATCCACAGACTCAGCCAACGACTCAATATCAGCATCGCTTGTAGGTGCTTGTTTCATCAGCCATTCAAATTGAATACTACCCGGACCAGATTGTTTAATGTTATCTACACTTGACAGTGACATTAAATCATAATCAATAACACCATCCACATGTCCTATTTGATCAGTTAACTTTAACAACGCTTGTAAAGACTTTTGGTTATAAACACCTTCTGTGGCTCGATTTACAGCACCAACAACAATCATGTCATGCAAGTTAAACTGCGATTTAATTTGGTTATGAAATTGCCGGTCAATTTGCTTGACTGGCAACATATTTTCAGGGTCTGTATCGATTTGAATCTTTGAAATCAGAGCAGCAGTTACTATTGACAAAACAAATACCCAGAAAAAAATCACTCTGGGTTTTTTAATGCCGTAATTAGAAAGTTGTTGTTGCATGTCATGTGTTAGATAAAAATCGCGAACATTATATATTAGCTTTAACTAATATCACAACAGTTGTGACTTATTGACTTTTAATGCAAAATAGCATGGTTTAAAAACTTAGCATAATGAAGAAATGAACCAATCAATGGAAGAAATGTTGATACATTCTGGCCCTGCTTCAGATATGTTAAAACTTATATCGAATCAAAAAAGATTATTGATACTGTGTTTATTACATGAAAAAGAAATGTCCGTCTCAGAATTAAATGGCACATTGAATCAACTCAGTCAATCAGCTTTATCACAACACTTAGCCCAATTGCGCGAAGCCAATTTAGTTCAAATCAGGCGTGATGCCCAAACCATTTATTATTCATTAACAGACAGTAAAGCGGTACAGGTGATTCATTTACTTCATGATTTATACTGTCAAGAAGAATGCCCTACTGACTGATGCCAAAGCGCGTTTGCCCCTAACGACATCTGATTAAAATTAATCTGTTACTTTTGGGGGATTGGTGACGTTTATAACCATCAATTACAATTCATTTTTGGTTATGATCAATTTCATAGGGTGTGGTATGTTAAAAATCTGGGGTCTGTTGTTAATTTCGTTGGTGATTTTCACACCAAAAACATTGGCACAATCCAATGACACCGCTGAACCTAAACAAGTGCCGTTACACAGTCCCACCTTTAAAATTGATGGGATCATGGACGAACCTCAATGGCAACAAGCATTGACCATTCCCTTATTATATGAAACATCACCTGCTGAAAACACACCAGCCCAAGTTAAAACCGAAGCCTACTTTATCGACACGGGTAAAACATTGGTCATAGGCTTTAAAGCTGAGGACCCTGAACCAGAAAAAATCAGGGCATTTTTACGTGACAGAGATTCAGCATATGATGATGACTTTGTTGGAGTTTTACTCGACACTTATAATGATGAAAGGCGTGCCTTAGAGTTTTTTGTTAACCCATTGGGTGTTCAAATGGATTTAATCCAAAGTGGTAACAATGAAGATGATTCATGGGACGCCATTTGGGATTCTGCAGGTCAAATTACAGATTTTGGCTACGTGGTTGAAATGGAAATCCCATACAACGAGTTACAAATGCCAGGCTCAGTGGGGGAAAAAACTTGGGGCCTGTTTGCATTTCGAATTCACCCTCGCGATGACCGCCGATTATATAGAAATGTAATTATTGATCGAAGTAACGATTGTTTTTTATGTCAAACCGAAAAAATCAAAGGTTTTGCCAATGCCGACCGAGGTAGGGATTTAGAAATCACTCCAACGATTACAGGTTTATCAACAAAAACCAGAGAGCCAGAAGATCCAGATTACGGCCCTTCTGATAATAACTTTGAGGCAGGATTGGATGTCAATTGGGGTATCAATTCGAACCTGACCCTAAATGCCACCATCAACCCAGATTTTTCGCAAGTTGAGGCTGACTCAGCCCAACTCAACGTCAATCAAAACTTCGCCCTTTTCTTTCCAGAACGGCGTTCTTTCTTTTTAGAAAGCTCAGATTATTTCGATTCTAATATGAATCTTGTTTATACCAGAAATATAGCTGACCCCGATTACGGTGTTCGTCTGGTGGGTAAATATGATAAGAATGCCTATGGTTTTTATTACGCCAACGACACCACCACTAACTTACTATTACCTGGCGCTTTGGGTTCAGACTTCACCACCATTGAAACTGACTCAAATAATCTAGTCGGACGATACAGAAGAGACTTTGGAGAACACGCTTCTACTTTTGGTGGCACCATTACCAGTCGAGAAGGTGGCGATTACAGCAACACTGTAATTTCTGCAGATGTCAATTACAGGTTAACACCCAAAGATTTATTCAGAATCCAATTTGCAAGTTCTGAAACCGAGTACCCAGAAGAACTGTCTGAAGAATTTGAACAGCCCACGGACCAATTTTCTGGTCAATCTTATCTGGCACGATATAACCATAACGGTCGCAACTGGCGCTTTAACGCTTTCCACCAAAACAAAGACGACGGGTTCAGAGCAGACAGTGGCTTTATCAGCCAAGTAGGCACCAAAAAGTCTGTCATAGGAGGTGGTTATGCATGGATAGGTACTGAAGATAATTGGTGGAATCGCATGGATATTTACTCTGACTGGGACATTACACATGATCAACAAGGTACGGTTTTAGAAAAAGAGTTTGAGGGCAGCTTCGGATTAAATGGGCCATTACAATCCTTTTATCGTATTGGTACAGGTGTCAGAGATCGTTTTTGGGATGATCAATTATTCCGTGAAAACTACCGTTTCTTTGATTTTGATATCACACCTTTGGCCGGTTTAGAAACCGGTATTTTCATTGAGAAAGGACACCAAGTAGACTTGAGTAATTCTCGTCTGGCTGACCTACAAAGATTCAGTGTCTACGCCAATGCCAACATCGGCAAACATTTCAGCGTCAGAGTTAACCACCGCTACCGCAACTTATCATTACCTCAAGGCAATATATTCACTGCCAATCAAACTGATTTACGACTGTCCTATCAATTCAACATCAAACAACGCCTGAGATTGGCGGTGATTCAAACTGATGTTAACCGCGACATATCTTTATACAATGAACCAGACGACTTCAATAGCAACAGTGAAAACCTTTCCACCCAGCTTGTTTACTCATATAAAGTAAACCCCAGAACCTTGATGTTCGTTGGTTATTCGGATGCCGGCACTCAATCCGATGACATCGAGTCTTTTGTAACAACCGATAAGAATTTATTTGTGAAATTCAGCTATGCGTTTAAGCGGTGAAATATAAATCCACGAACTCTTATATGAAAGGGCTTTATCAACTTCACGAATGACTGACTATAGATTCATATAATTGATAAGTAACGCGTTCCATTCTGCAACTCTTAGATTACTCGAGCGCGGACATGATATTATCCGCCAACAAAACAGGCTGATCGACGCTCTTCCAATGCGTGGCATTATCTAGAACAACCTGCCTAACAGAATTTTCATTCAGCCACTTACGTGAACTCTTGGGACAATTGTCAGGGTTATATAGGTATACCACGTTCGCCGCAGAGACCAAAACCTCTCCAGGCACTTGCTTCGAAGAGAAGTGATGCGCATCATTTCCAAGCTCCCAAAGTGCAATCGGATCAGCCTTTGATACAACACGGCAGTACCTTGCAATCATTGGTTGCGATTTACTCATTTCCTCCAATCGTGCAAGAAAAGCTGACCTGAAGATGTAGGGATCATCAAATTTAGCAGCGGAGCCTGAAAAGTAGGCATCCTGAGCCGTAATATTACCCTCAAGCGAAAGAATGGTAGTGATCGGACAATCAGCCTCTTGCGCAGCCAGCGAAGCAATGATCGAAGCCACAGAATGCCCAATAATAATCTCAGCTCCGCTTTCTTTTGCCTTTGCAGCAACGAATTTTCCGAGCTTTTCCAAGGTTGTCTCTGATTGTAACCTTGGCGCACCAAAACCTGGGAGATCAATAGCCAAGAGATCATAGCTATCAGCAAGAGCCGTCCCCAAAAGGCCTGTAAACATACTCGAATCGTCACCAAAACCTGCAAGCAACAGTACTGTGGGAAGATCTTTAACGAACCCATCTTGTTCATTGTTAATCGAAGTCATCATAGTCATAAAAATTTCAAACTCCTCTACTCTTTTAGCTCTATACTGCTAACTGCAAGTATGTTCTTTATTTGGCGTTATATCCAACAGCGCAGCCTGACTGCTACAACTACATGCGATTGTTACGTTGATTCGGCGCATTCCTGCTTCGTATTTGGCTTAGTCTTTGCTGCAACTCTAGTAAGTGCGTCCCGAGCAATGAGTATGTGGAATGGCAAGATACACTTAAGGTAAATACGACCACCTACATTATGTGGGTGAACCCATGTAGCTAGAAAAACCCTGTCATTTTGCGACATCACTGATACCCGAAAATTCAAATGCTTATCATCGAACCCAGCTATTAACTCATTGGCACTTTCAAATTCCACAGGAAAAGCTCCAAGTTTATCTTCAACCTCAGGCCCATCGTTAGACAGACCAAATGGTGCGGTTATCAATCTTCGTAAAAACAACAAATATTTCGCCCAAGTAGGAAAGTCTGTAATAATTTCTGCTGCACGACGAGGCGATAGTGTGGACTGAACTGAGTAACAATCGAGAAAATCTATTGGTTTGATACGTGCACTCAAAATACTTTCGGATGGTAACTTCGTTTCTATAACTTTGGATTTCATAGACAAGCTCCTAACAGCTATTAATACACACAATTTAAGGTAACTTATTATAAATCATTAATTTATTAATAGCGGAGTTTTGTTAACTATCAGGTTCGGCTGGAATGACCGGGCTGATGAACACTCCTGATCAATCAGTGCATTAAGCGCGACAATCTCAACCAGTTTGATTCAAACCAAATCCAATACCTCATTAACTTGATCAACTGTAATAATTTTAATATCCAAACCTTTAACCCATTTACCCGCATTGCCCTTGGGGATAATCGCAGTTTTAAAACCATGATTAGCTGCTTCCTTCAAACGATCTTCACCATTGTGAACTGGGCGCACTTCACCTGTGAGTCCAACCTCTCCAAAAACAATGGTTCCCGCTGGCAAATATTTATTCTTGAAACTAGATAAAATCGCCATAATAATGGCCAGATCTGCAGCCGTTTCAGTGATTTTCATACCGCCAACAGCATTGAGAAACACATCATGGTCATGAATCGCCAGATGACACATGCGATGTAACACAGCCAATAGCATCGCCAAACGATTGTGCTCCAAGCCTACGGATAAACGCCGTGGATTACCCAACGGACTTTGGTCCACCAACGCTTGTATTTCAACCAACAATGGTCGAGTGCCTTCACGGGTACACATCACCACTGACCCGGCCTTTTCAGCGCGGCGCTCACTCAAAAAAATAGCCGAAGGATTTTCAACTTCTTTCACTCCGGTTTCAGTCATGGCAAATACACCAATTTCATTGACCGCACCAAAACGATTTTTTAAAGCTCGCAGTACGCGATAACGACTGTTACCATCGGATTCAAAATACAACACAGTATCAACCATGTGTTCCAACATCCTTGGACCAGCAATGGCACCATCTTTAGTGACATGCCCAACAAGAATAACTGTAATCTTGCTTTGTTTGGCCATCCTGACCAATTGTGCAGCCGCTTCTTTGACTTGAGAAACCGAACCTGGAATTGCAGTTAACTGCTCACTGAACAAGGTTTGAATCGAGTCTATAACCACTAAATCAGGCTTTTTCTGCAAAGTGGTGGCAATGATGGCTTCCACCGAGGTTTCTGCCATACAATCCAAGTCATCAGCAATTAATCCTAAACGAGTGGCACGCATGGCTATTTGAGATAAAGACTCTTCACCTGTTACATACAAAGGGGTAACAACTTGGGATATTTGGGCTGATACTTGTAACATCAACGTAGATTTACCAATACCAGGGTCTCCACCCAAAAGAATGACTGAACCAGGTACGATACCGCCTCCTAAAACACGGTCCAGCTCCTTGATGTGTGATGAGGTTCGTCGTTGTTGTTCGGTGCTTATTTTACCCAGTTTTTGGATGCGGTTATCACCAGAGTAATTGGCATAACGGTTGACTTTAGTGGTGCCTGTTGTGGCTGCAATTTTAACTTCATCTATACAGTTCCATTCTTTACAAGCGCTACATTGACCAGACCATTTTGTACTGGTATGACCACATAAATTACAGACAAATTGTGATTTGGCTTTAGCCATTAGACGGCTCCATAGCCAGTTTTTTTGCATCTGCTGCTGTAAATGGCCAGTTAATCTCGTCATGATCATTGGCTAAAACAGGAATTTTCACATGATACTGTTGCATCAAATGATCTGAATCATCGATATCTATCACCACATAATCAAGCCCTGCTTTGAGTAATAACTCTTCTGCATACTCACACAACGGGCATTCAATTCTGCTGTATAATTTAAGTTT
>CALLLZ010000324.1 GCA_938008005.1 uncultured Marinicella sp.
CAAAAATTATTGAATAATTAGATACCTTAAATATAGGTATTAGTTAAACAGAGATGGGCAGTGACGAAAAGTCACTGCTTTTAACTTAGAGGCAAATTAACATGGCTGGTCAAAAAATCAGAATAAGACTTAAGGCGTTTGATCATAAATTAATTGATCAATCTGCAGGAAGAATCGTAGATACGGCGAAAAGAACAGGCGCGCAAGTGCGTGGTCCGATCCCTTTACCAACTAAAAAGGAACGTTATACCGTATTGATTTCTCCGCATGTAAATAAGGACGCACGTGATCAATATGAGATTCGTACTCATAAAAGATTGGTAGATATTGTAGATCCAAATGATAAAACAGTTGATGCATTGATGAAACTGGATTTATCAGCTGGTGTAGATGTTCAAATTCAATTGAACTAGGAGCTGAAAAATGTCATTAGGTATTATTGGAAAAAAAGTAGGCATGACACGCGTCTTCAACGACAAAGGCGAGTCAGTACCAGTCACTGTTATCAATGTTGAGCCCAATGTCGTGGCTCAAGTCAAAACCACAGATACAGACGGTTACAACGCAGTTCAAATCACCACAGGTGGTCGCAAGGCTTCTAAAGTCAATGCACCTGCAGCTGGTCATTATAAGAAAGCTGGTGTTGAAGCCGGTTCGATTACTCGTGAATTCAGAACTGATCAAGAGTTTAATGCAGGAGATACTCTTGAATTAACCATGTTTGAAGATGGGCAAAAAGTTCGTGTTACCGGTACATCTAAAGGTAAGGGTTTTCAAGGTGTGATCAAACGTTATAACTTTCAAATGCAAGATGCAACCCACGGTAACTCATTGTCTCACAGAGCCCCAGGCTCAATTGGTCAATGTCAGACGCCGGGTCGCGTATTCAAAGGCAAGAAAATGTCAGGCCACATGGGTGCTGAGCGTGTTACCACTAAAAACTTAGAAGTGGTGAGGGTTGATCAAGAAAATAATTTGTTGTTGATCAAGGGTGCAGTACCTGGTGCAAAAACCAGTACAGTCATTGTTAGGCCTTTGGTTTAAGCAGATAGCGGAGAAATATTGTGGAATTGACAGTATCAGGAAAAAAACAAAAAGTCGAAGTTTCGGAAGCTGTGTTTGACAGGGCATATTCTGAAGCTTTGGTACACCAAGTGGTGACATCCTATATGGCCACAGGTCGTGCAGGTACAAAAGCACAAAAGAATCGTGCAGCAGTCAGTGGTGGCGGTGCTAAGCCTTGGAAACAAAAAGGTACAGGCCGTGCCAGAGCAGGTACTTCGAGAAGTCCTATTTGGGTTGGTGGTGGTAGAGCTTTTGCAGCACAGCCTAGAGATTTTACTAAGAAAGTAAATACTAAAATGTATCGTGCAGCGATGAAGACGATTTTATCTGAGTTGGCCCGCACAGAACGTTTGGTAGTGGTTGCTGATTTAGACACCAAAAATGGTAAGACCAAAGAAGGCATCGAGATGTTGAGTAAGCATGGTGTAACAACTGGTTGTTTGGTAACCAACGATCCTTCTGAAAATTTGTTGCGTTCGACGGGTAATCTCCCTTATGTATTTGTGACCAATGCGCATGGCTTAGATCCTGTGTCTTTGGTGCATGCAGATAAAGTGGTTATGACTGTTGATGCAGTGAAAGAAGTTGAGGAGTGGTTATCATGAGTTTAAATAATCTATACACGACTATATTGGGTCCAGTGATTTCTGAGAAATCAAACCGAGTAGGTGAACTGGCCAATCAATATGTATTCAAAGTGGCTAAATCTGCGAATAAAACTGAGATTAAAACAGCGGTTGAAAAGTTATTCAAAGTATCTGTTGAAGACGTCACAGTGTTGAATGTGAAAGGTAAAACCAAAAGTTTTAAAATGAAACAAGGCAAGCGACCAGACTGGAAGAAAGCATACGTGCGTATCCAAGCTGATCAAATGATTGATTTCGGAACCAAAGCTGAGTAATAAGGAGAACTATCATGGCATTAATCGTATTTAAACCAACTTCTCCAGGTCGTCGCGGCACAGTTAAAGTTAAAAGAACTGGGCTTTATAAAGGCAGACCTGAAGCCAGCTTGACAGAAAAGAAATCAAAAACTGGTGGCAGAAATAATTACGGTCGTATCACTACTCGTCATATTGGTGGTGGTCACAAACAAAAATATAGAATCATCGATTTTAAACGCAATAAAGATGATATAGCAGCTAAAGTTGAGCGTATTGAATACGATCCCAACAGAAGTGCATACATCGCATTGTTACATTATGTAGATGGTGAAAAACGTTACATCATTGCTCCTAAAGATTTAGAAGCTGGTATGGAAGTGAAATCAGGTACTTCCGTCAGCATCAAAGTGGGCAATACTTTACCTTTGGATAATATTCCAGTTGGTACTGTTGTTCATAACGTTGAAATGAAACCAGGCAAAGGTGGGCAAATAGCACGCGCTGCCGGTACATCAGCCCGTTTAGTCGCAAAAGAAGGCGTTTACGCCACTTTGCGCTTGCGTTCGGGTGAGATGAGAAAATTGCCAGCCAAATGTCGTGCGACATTGGGTACGGTATCAAAAAGTGAGCATAACCTTGAGAAAATCGGTAAAGCTGGCGCCACTCGTTGGAGAGGTGTTAGACCAACCGTTCGAGGTGTTGCCATGAATCCAGTTGACCATCCACATGGTGGTGGTGAAGGAAGGACCTCTGGTGGTCGTCATCCCGTGTCTCCATGGGGTATGCCTACCAAAGGACATAAAACGCGTAAGAACAAACGAACTGATAAGTTCATTGTTCGTCGCCGAGATAAAAAATAAGGTAGTTATTTATGCCAAGATCGCTTAAAAAAGGCCCTTTTGTTGACCTCAGTTTATTAAAAGCTGTTGACAAGGCCGTTAAAGAGAACAGCAAACGACCGATCAAAACTTGGTCAAGAAGATCTATGATTCTTCCTGATATGGTTGGATTGACGTTGGCCGTTCACAATGGTAAACAACACATTCCAGTATTGGTTTCTGAAGAAATGGTCGGACACAAACTCGGTGAGTTTTCTCCTACCCGTACTTTCAGATCTCACGTCGCTGATAAAAAAGTGAAAGGGAGATAATCATGGAAATCATTGCAAAACTAAAAAGAGCTAACATTTCAGCCCAAAAAGTCAGATTAGTTGCTAATCAGGTTCGTGGTATGAATGTTGAGCAAGCTGAACAGTTGTTAACTTTTAGCCCAAAGAAAGCCGCGCATATCGTCAAGAAAGCGCTGATGTCTGCTGTGGCCAATGCTGAGCACAACAACGGTATGGATGTTGATGAATTATTTATCAGCTCTATCTATGTTGATGAAGGCCCGACCTTAAAAAGAGGACGTGCCAGAGCAAAAGGCAGAGGTACACAGATTTTAAAAAGAACCAGCCACATCACTGTAAAAGTGGCTGAAGCATCGTAAAGGCAATATTATGGGTCAAAAAGTACATCCAATAGGTATCAGATTAGGCATTTCAAAACAGCATAATTCGAAATGGTACGCAGAAAAAGGTCAATTTGCTGATCAACTGGTTAAAGATATTAAGGTCAGAGATTATTTGTATGCAAAGTTAAAACATGCATCTATCAGTAAAATTGAAATTGAAAGACCGGCAAAAAATGCTCGCATCACCATCCACACAGCCAGACCTGGTATTGTGATTGGTAAAAAAGGTGAAGATATTGAGCAATTAAAAAATGCCCTATCAAAAATGATGGGTTTGCCAACTCACGTCAATGTCAATGAAATCAGAAAACCTGAGTTAGATGCGCGTTTAGTTGCAGAAGGCATTGCCTCACAACTAGAGCGAAGAATCATGTTCAGACGTGCGATGAAACGTGCCGTTTCAAGTGCCATGAGATTAGGTGCTTTAGGCATTCGAGTTGCAGTAGCTGGTCGTTTAAATGGTGCTGAAATCGCTCGTACCGAATGGTATCGTGAAGGTCAAGTGCCTTTACATACATTGCGTGCTGACATTGATTATTCAATGGCTAAAGCATACACCACCTATGGCGTAATTGGCATCAAGGTTTGGATTTATAAAGGTGAGGTTTTTGATTTAGAAAACCACATCAGTGAATCAGATAAAAAATCGAATAAGAAAGGTCGGGGTAAAAAATAATGTTACAGCCGAAAAGAACTAAATATAGAAAACAACAAAAAGGCCGAAACCGCGGATTAGCCCATGGTGGCAATAAAGTGAGTTTTGGTGATTTTGGATTGAAAGCAACTTCGCGCGGTTTATTGACAGCTCGTCAAATAGAAGCCGGTCGTCGTGCCATTACCAGAGAAGTAAAACGTGGTGGTAAATTATGGATTCGTGTTTTCCCAGATAAACCAGTTACTGCTAAACCTATTGAGGTGAGGATGGGTAAAGGAAAGGGGAATATTGAATTTTGGGCAGCTGCAATTAAACCTGGAAGAGTGATTTTTGAAATCCAAGGGGTTTCAGAAGATATGGCCAGAGCAGCTTTTGAGAAAGCAGGTGCAAAATTTCCTGTTGCTACAACATTCGTTAAACGTGTGGTGATGTAATGCAAGCGAAAGAATTAAAAACTAAAGATCTTGCAGAATTGCAGGAAGAGTTAAACAAGTTGTTACAAAAGCAATTCGATTTACGAATGGCTCGTGGTAATGGTCAATTAACAAAACTACATCTGATGCGCGAAGTCCGCAGAGACATCGCACGTGTCAGAACTGTTATGAACCAAGCTAAAGGATAAATGTCATGACTACAGAAACTAAAGTACAAAGAACCAAAAGCGGTGTGGTCACCAGTGACAAAATGAATCAAACCGTAACTGTGATGATTGAACGTAAGATCAAACATCCGTTGTATAAAAAATACATCAAAAAATCGACCAAGATTCATGCACATGATCCTGATAATAAATGTCAACAAGGTGATTTAGTAAAAATCGCTGAATGTCGACCGATTTCTAAGACTAAATCTTGGAAAGTGGTTGAGATTGTTGAATCAAGTAAATAAGAGGTACTGACAATGATACAAATGCAAAGTAGATTATCAGCAGCTGACAACTCTGGAGCCAAAGAAGTCCAATGTATAAAAGTGTTGGGTGGTTCAAAGCGTCGTTATGCTGGTATCGGAGACATCATTAAAGTCTCCGTAAAACAAGCCATACCTCGTGGCAAGGTTAAGAAAGGTGAAGTTTATAACGCTGTGATTGTTAGAACGAGAAAAGGCGTCAGAAGATCTGATGGTTCTTTGATCCGTTTTGATGGTAATGCAGTAGTTATGTTGAATGCCAAATTGGAGCCTATCGGCACCCGTATTTTTGGGCCTGTTACTCGTGAATTGAGAGCTGGTAAATTCATGAAAATTATTTCATTGGCACCTGAAGTATTATAAGGAAACGATTATGCAAAGAATTAAACAAGGTGACGAAGTTATCGTTATTGCTGGACGCAGTAAAGGTCAACGCGGCAATGTGCTCAAAGTGAAGCAAGACGGTCGATTGTTGGTCAACAACGTAAATACAGTTAAGAAACACGTTAAGCCAAACCCTCAAATTGAAGAGAAAGGTGGTATTAAGACACAAGAAGCTCCTATCGATGCTTCTAACGTAATGCTGTATAATCCCGCATCCGGTAAAGGTGAAAGAGTCGGATTTAAAGTTTTAGAAAACGGAAAAAAAGTCCGTGTTTTTAAATCCAACGGCGAAGCAGTAGACGCTTAAGAGAATTATTATGGCTAGATTAGAAAAATACTACAAAGATGAAGTGCTTCCTAAGCTGATGGAAACTGGTAAATTTGACAATGTTATGCAAGTGCCTAAAATCACTAAAATCACATTGAATATGGGTGTCGGTGAAGCTTTAGGAAACAAAAAAATATTAACCCATGCAACGGGTGATATGGCGACCATAGCAGGACAAAAGCCAGTCATTACGCATGCAAAAAAATCAGTGGCTGGTTTTAAAGTACGTGAAGGTTGGCCTATTGGTTGTAAAGTTACACTCAGACGACACAAAATGTATGAGTTTTTAGATCGCTTAGTGAATGTTTCACTGCCTCGAGTAAGAGACTTTCGTGGTTTAAATCCTAAGTCATTTGATGGGCGTGGTAACTACTCAATGGGTGTGAAAGAACAAATCATTTTTCCGGAAATTGAGTACGATAAAATTGATGAGTTGCGTGGTTTGGATATTTGTATCACCACATCGGCTAGGAACAATGAGGAAGCTCGTATGTTGTTAGATCATTTTGATTTTCCATTCAAAGGCAGGTAATAAATATGGCTAAAGTATCTATGGTCCAGCGTGACCTGAAAAGAAAAAGAATTGTTGCGAAATACGCTGATAAGCGTGCGGCATTGAAAAAAACCATTGCCGATCCAAATACAACATTTGAAGAAATGATGGAAGCTCAAGAAGCATTGCAAAAATTACCAAGAAATGCATCGCCTTCTAGAATGCGTAACCGCTGTCAAATTTCTGGTAGACCTCGTGGCTACTACAATAAATTTGGCTTGAGTAAAACAAAATTTCGAGAAGCTGCCATGCGTGGTGATATTCCTGGTTTGAAAAAAGCCAGTTGGTAAAGAGAGAAGAATTATGAGTTTAAGTGATCCTATATCTGACATGATTTGTAGCATTAAGAATGCACAAGCTGTCAATCAAGAGAGTACTGTGACACCTGCTTCTAAAATTAAGAAAGGTATCTTATCAGTACTACAACAGGAAGGTTATATCAGATCTTTTGAGGCGATTGAAAAGGAAAATCATCCTTTTATTAAAATCAACATCAAATATTACAGGAATCAACCTGTGATTGAGATGATCAAAAGAGTCAGCAAACCTGGTTTAAGACAATATCGTGGCAAAGATGAGTTGCCTCGTGTTGATGCCGGATTCGGTACAGCTATTGTTTCCACATCAAAAGGCATTATGACCGATAAGTCAGCTCGCGCTGCACAAATCGGTGGTGAAGTGCTTTGCGTCGTTAAGTAATTGGGAGAACAGCATGTCAAGAATTGCAAGTAAGCCAATTGCTTTAGATTCAAAGGTTAACTTTGAAGATTTAAATAAAGATAGAATTGGTGTTATTTGGGGATCTGGAAACGGTGGAATTCAGACGCAGCAAACTCAAATATCGGACTATGCAATGGGTGATGGGACACCGCGATTTTCTCCGTTTTTTGTTCCTCGTATGTTGGTTGATATAGCTGCTGGTGTAATATCTATGCAATATGGTTTAAGAGGAGTGAATTATTGTCCAGTTTCCGCTTGTGCGACTTCAACAACTGCAATTGTAGACGCCTTTAATTATATACGATGGAATAAGGCAGATATGGTTATTTCTGGAGGTTCTGATGCTCCTATTTGTGAATCAATGATTGCAGGTTTCGGGAGTTTAAAAGCGTTGTCAACAGTAAATGATACACCTGCAACAGCATCGAAACCCTTTGATGAGAATCGAGATGGATTTGTTATGGGAGAAGGGGCTGGAGCATTAATTTTAGAAGAGTACGAACATGCAATAAAACGCGGTGCAAAAATTTATGCGGAAGTAGTTGGTGGAGGAATGGCAGCAGATGCATACCATTTAACAGGTACACACCCTGAAGGAGCTGGTGCGGTTTTAGGTATGAATTTAGCCTTAGAAGAAGCGGGGATTGATTCAACGGAATTAGATTATTTGAATATGCATGCCACTTCAAC
>CALLLZ010000325.1 GCA_938008005.1 uncultured Marinicella sp.
AACTGACTGAAGATCAAATCCCCTTGATACACAGCCATATCTGTGAACACACCGTTTTGAATGAAACTTCCGACTTCTGTGATACTGCTACCATCCCACGCTAAAATAGGCCCTTGGGTGTTGTTATAAATACCACTGATGATCAGTTTATTGTCCCAAACGGTCATTAAACCATTGTAAGCATTGAGACCGGTAATCACTGGTGTCCAGTTACTGCCATCATATTTAGCGATGCCATCCACAGCCATGCCATTGGCCATATTGAATGTTCCTGTGGCATATAAATCACCGTTATAGGCTTGTAAATGTCTGACATGACCTTGACCTGAGCCACTCCAACTTAATTGGCTGATACCTTCCCATCGCTGCGCCAAACTGAGTTCTGCGATAAATGGGCTGCGTTGGTCACCAACAAAATTGAAATCACCGCCATGATACATTTTATTTTGGTAGGATCCAATGGTTTGGATTGTATTTGAAAGTGGTGCTTGGTTATCACCACGCCATGTATTGCCGTCATAACAAACAACAGTGCTCCAGTACAATTCTGCATCAGATGGCGAAGACTGGGTGCGCAAACAAAACCGGCTTTCGGCTTGTTGCATGTCCATAACCTGGGCATTATTTAAATTTCCCAATTGTTGATACATGGGTGCTGGCCTCCAAGTATTGACTTCGAACCAAGCCAGGCCACGGGCATTGGCATCAAAACTGGTGAAGTCACCTGATGAATACAACGGTCCTAAACCATAAGCGAGTTGACCAAAATCTGTATCAACTCCAGATGACATACCAAATTCTGACCATTCATCATCGCCAAAACTGAAATCAGATATACTGCCACCTGGGTCGCCAGCGACTGAAGTGGCATTTTTGGTGCTGATGGTTAAGGTTGAGCCATTGATAACCACATCAGGATCGCTCGCAAAACTGCCATTATGACTGCCTCTGGATACCCATTCAGGCACCGAAGAATTCCAAGTTAATGTGCTGGTTCCTGATAAAGCCACTAAAAAGCTGGTTGTTGAAAGTACTTTTTGTACCGTGGTTCCAACCCCGTTGTCTGATTGCATGGCATCGGTATAAAGGGGCTCCCATTGCAAACCATCTGTTTTTACCACACGCTTTGCACTTAAGGCACCACCATTAACCGTGGTGAAAGCACCACCCAGGTACATGGTTGGCCCATTGACATCAATTGAATAAACACTGTTGTTGGGGCCATTGCCGATGCCATTGGGTTGATACCACCCCAAAGACTCAGAATAACAGGCAAAATAGTTTAAACCAGTGATCCCGGCTAGGTTGGTGAAATCACCACCTATACAAATGTCTGGACCAAAAGCTTCAACGGTTCTGATTGGAGTTGCCCCATTCAGTAATGGGCACGAATTCCCGACAGCGCCCACATTACCTAAAGATTGCCATTGGTTATTAATGGCTTTGAGCAAAATGTGACATTCGAGTTCATTGTTTTCATTCAAGTATTCGACAGCAAGGCCACCAACGCTGGCAACCAAGCTGTTTGTATCTCCACTGATTTTATCCACCAGCTGACCGGGGCCACCAAAAAAGTTTTTTGAAAACTGATATTCTGCCCGAGTTATGTGAGTGTTTTGGAGGCACAGCAGAATAATTGCAAATTTAATCATCAAAACTGTTTTGCTTATTTCCCTCATATTGAGTCTCTCATTAATAGATTAGTACGTATATATGCGAGAAACTTTTAGTGATTGCGCCAATTAAATTAAAAATTAATTACATAGAGTTTTTTAAAACGCTGGTGTGAGTGTGAAAAGGCAGTGATTTTTGTATAATGTGCGCTTTCTTTTAACCAGCCACACTCGTTTTGAAAATAGTCAGCACCAAAGGACAAGGCCCCGTGTTAAATGTGGTTCATGGATGGGGTATGAATGCACATTTGTTTGATGATTGGTCAAACGAATTGGCGCAATATTTCCAAGTTAATTTGATCGACTTACCCGGTCATGGTTTGAACCATACAGCTAACTTGTCTTTGGGTTTAGATACCTTGGCTGAAGAAGCCAGTCAGATACCAAAAGGTATTTGGTTAGGGTGGTCGATGGGTGGAATGTTGGCGCTTAATTTGGCTTTAAAAAAACCACAAATGGTAGACGCCTTAATTATGCTCTGTGCAACACCTTGTTTTGTGTCTGCTCAACATTGGCCACATGGTACTGACGCGGATGTGTTAAAACAGTTTGCGGATAATTTACAACTTGATGTCAAACAAACCATCCAAACATTCTTGGCCCTTGAAGTTATGGGCGTAAAAGATGAGCGTTCACAGCTGAAGGTTTTAAAAGAAAAAGTATTTGAACGACCTTTACCCAGTGAGCAAGCCCTTACTGCGGGTTTGCAGCTATTAAAACAAGTTGATTTGTCAACAGCATTGAAAAACCTCGCACCAACCTCACTTTGGATAAGTGGCCGTCGTGATCGCTTGGTATTACCGGCTGCCATGGAGCAAGCCGCTGAACTGTGTGGTGGCGATTATCACATGCTCAAAGGATCAGGACACGCACCGTTTATCCGACAAGCTGCCGATTTAACCCTTTTAATCAAAAATTTTATCAGAAATTTAATATGAGTTTAGAACACCATTTAATCCAGTCTTCCTTTGATAAAGCTGCGAAAAAATATGAACAACATGCTGTATTGCAACGCGAGTCTTTGAATCGATTGTTGGAACGGATATCTGATGATTTTGGTGATGACACCAAAACCCACCCTAAGCAAATACTGGATTTGGGATGTGGTACAGGTTGGGCTGTACCTGAATTATTGGCACGCTATCCAGAGGCTAAAATCATTGCGGCTGATTTTGCCCAATCAATGATTGATCTGGTCCCTAAACACCCACAAGTTTCAAGCCGTGTGAGTGATGCCCATGCCATTGATGTCCATGCACAAAGTATAGATTTGGTGTTCTCAAATTTAATGATTCAATGGTGTGATGAATCTACCGTCCTACAAGAAATTAAACGGGCCTTAAAACCCGCTGGGCATTTACACTTAACTACCATGGGGGAACACACCTTACATGAATTGAAATTGGCCTGGCAAGACATTGATGATCAACCGCACGTTAATGAATTTGTGCCAGCAGCTAAGATCGCAGATTTAACCATGAATTTAGGCTTTGAAGATGTGATTGCGGATTCAGAGTTCATTACCATGACCTATGCCAATGTCATCGATATGATGCGTGATTTGAAGAATATCGGCGCGCACAATGTAGATAATAATCGACCCAAAGGTTTGACATCACCACATGTGATCAAGCAGTTAACCAAGAACTTCGAAGAATTTCGCACAGAAGAGGGTTTATACCCGGCCACTTATGAGTTGGTTTACCTGCGTGCCAGAAAGCCTGGGGATGATAAGGGTTTGCCACTTAAAATCAAATAAGTTTTATGAATAGCTATTACTCGATTTATATTGAGGGTTTTCTAATCAATATGATTCTTCACGTTGGTCATTCCAGCCGAGCCGGTAGGCCGGCAATGAACATTAAGCGGTTCGCATCGGGCGTCTACTTTTGGTTGGCGAAGCGTTTTTCTACCAAATGAATTTATCATATTTTACGGAAGTAGTTATAAATTGCATACACACCATAAACGAACAAAAAATTAAACAACAACGACAGGGAAAGAGCGAATAAAGGCGTACAACCATTGCCACTTACGTATGAAAAAATTGTCAAAGGCCATGGCATGGTCGTGGCTGCACCACAAATAACTGTCCCTGGCATAAACCAAATGCTGATAAATGGCTTAGTGAATACAGTGTTTTTAAAGTACTTGAGACCAATTAGAGTTCCCAATCCGATTAAAAACCACAGCGCCATATACAATGGCATTACTTTTACCCAATATAAGTACATGACTGGAGTTATCAACAAATATTGAAAATAGAAGAAAAGAAACTCCAGTAAGCTTTCCACGATCAACCCTCAAAGTACAGCAAGTTATATAAACTCAATCACCACAACCTGAACAACCACTGCTGCAAGAACTTTCACAAGAAGTACCACAAGAACTCCCGCAACCGATGTGGCTGGCACAATATCGGTCACCATAATTTGGGGCACCATGCGTTTTTTTGCAATTTAATGTGTATTCAAAACCACCTTTGATTTTCAGTTTTTTATCAATAGCAAACAACAAAGGTAACTTCTTGGGATTTTTGGGGTCAATGTTTTTAATTTTACAGGCTACTTGCCAGCAGTTTTTTATACCTTGTTGAGCTTTTGTTTGTGAAGACATGGCTTCTGCTGGTGTGTGATGTAAAAAACGTCCCAAAGCCTGATTGCAGAAATTTTTGTAAGCTTTGGTAAAAAGAATGAACTCATGCCAAGCTGAATCAACCACTTTTGATGGCATGGCAACTGGTTTTCTGCCTAAAGTTAAACACACATGGAAATAATCACGTAATCCCTTGATGACTTCTTTTTGTTGGTTGATAGTGAGGTGCGGATAAGTTTTTATGAGCTCTTGGTTAA
>CALLLZ010000326.1 GCA_938008005.1 uncultured Marinicella sp.
AATTCCGTTATTGTATTTTTAATTGGAGTGTAAATGTCACAAGCACAATCAGGTATCTTTGAAGAAAATACCAATCAGTTTTATTACCTTGAATATAAGCTTGATTTTTCAATGGATCTGGTTGTTCTAAAGCAAGCTATAAAATCAGCCGTAAGAAATGAAGGCATAGGTATCAATGTGGTTGTTGCTTTTGGGAAAAAAGCTTGGAATTTGATACAGCCCAATTGGCAGCCAGTTGATTTGGTGGATTTTAAAACACTTAATGGTGTACAAGACTTTTCAATGCCGTCAACCCAAGGGGATTTGTTTTTTTGGATTCACAGTAATCAACATGATGATAACTTTGACCAAGTATTGTTGATTCAATCAGCGTTAGAAAAAGTGGCCAAAATACAGTTGGATTTGGTGGGGTTCAAGTACCATAACCAACGAGATTTGATTGGTTTTGTTGATGGAACTGCCAACCCAAAAGAAGATGCTCGCCAGATGGCAGCATTGATTCCTGAAGGAGAAGTGGGCGCAGGCGGCAGTTATGTACTGTCTCAGAAATGGGTGCATGATTTAAGTGCTTTCAAACAACTGACAATTGCTGAGCAAGAAAAAGTGGTAGGTAGAACCAAGGTTGAAGACATTGAGCTAACTGGTGACGATATGCCAGTTAACTCACATGTGAGTCGGACAGATATTTCTGTGGATGGTCAAGCAATGAAAATTTACCGCAGAAGTGATCCTTTTGGATCAGCGACAGAACATGGCTTATATTTTCTTGCTTTTGCATGTGAGATGAGGCGGTTTAGTATTCAATTAGAACATATGTTAGGTATGACAGATGATGGTATTCATGATAAATTAATTGAATATTCAAAAGCCGTTACTGGTTCCTATTGGTTTGCCCCATCTATAGAAGATTTACAGTCGGCTTTGACTTAATTGTCATCACAATCATGAATTCATAGTGCCTACTTCATTCACATTATTTGAAATTCTGATTATGGTAGGCCTGACTCAAGGCTTGATCACTTCGATCTTGTTGTTAACTACCCGTGATAAACAATTAAGCCAAAGAATCTTAGGTGTAACTGTGTTGGTATTTTGTATTGCCAATTGTCGTGTTTTGTTACATTCATCAGGGTTATGGCATTCCGTGGGCTTTAAATATTTTCCTGTAGGTATGGAACTGTTTTTACCCCCTTTAATTTATCTCTATGTGTTGTCATTGACTGAAACAAATTTCGTGGTTAGAAAAAAGCACCTGTGGTATTTTGCACCTGCATTCTTTTATGGTTTTTATGACATCATACTTTATCTATTGGTCGTTGGTTATGATTCGATACCTGCTAAAGATCAAGTAGCTAGTCAGTTATATTTTAACCAATTGAATGTATTAGAAGACTACTTGATTGTGATATTGACCATAGCATCTGTCATTTTTAGCTATAAAAAAATTATGGCTTACTTATTCTGGTTAAAACAATTCAAACAGCATCAAACTTTTCCAATTTATGGCTGGCTCAGAAGTATTATTTCATGGGGAGTGGTTTTGTGCTTTTTATTGATGGCTAATCAATTGTTGGATACATTTTCAATAACCAAAGATTTTGGTGTGAACAGGTGGCGTTTTTTTAATTTGTTTTTGGCATTTGTAACTTATTATTTGGGGTTTATGGGTTATAAAAAAGACGGTTTAAAAATTCATGAATCAAAAATAAATCTGGAAACATTGTCAAAAAAGCTCAGTCAGGGTCATATTCAAGAAGTTGAAAAAATGCTACTTGAAAAACTAGATAAAGAAGCCGTTTATTTGGATGCATCAATCACCATGAAACAATTGGCGACTGAGTTAAATGTGACATATGAAAATCTTTCACTGGTCGTTAATCAAAAGTTTGATATGGGTTTCAGAGATTTAATCAACAGTTATCGTGTCAATCGAGTTAAAAAACTTTTGTGTGAAAATAAAAACAATCAATTTTCAATTTTAGAATTGGCCTTAGATTCTGGTTTTAATTCACAAGCGAGTTTTTACCGCGCTTTTAAAAAGTTTGAAGGTATGTCTCCCAAAGATTATATGGCTAAATTTTCATAACTCTCACGAATTCATTCTCAAAACATGTCTTGAGAGGTGAGTTATTGCTTAAACCACTATGCTGGGTTTTTTTCATTATGGGATTAACCATGAAACATATCACTGATACAAATTTATTTATTCTAACCACTGCCTTGGTCATACTGGCTTCATGGACCATGACACAAATATTTAATATAGGCGGTATTTATTCCTTAATCATGGTACATGTTGCATTAGGTGGACTGGCTTTTTTAATAGGTGCAATCACTTTATTTTCAAAAAAAGGCAGTGATTTACACAGGCTGACGGGTAGAATTTTCTACATCTCTATGGTTGTGTCTGTTGCCATTACATTGGTGGTGTCATTGTTACCAGGTCATGTCAGCCCGACCATGTTCCATATTGGTGTATTAAGCTTATATTTTCTACTGGGTGGAAAAAGGAGTTTGAAATTCAAATCTAAAATCCACCGATTTACAATTGATAAGTTACTGGCATATGCAGTCATCAGCACCAGCTTAGCAGTGATAGGATATACGTTTTTTATGGAAGGCAGGATACATCCTTTGAGAACGGTATTTGGGAGCATTGGTTTGGTGTTTGGTACATTAGATTTATGGATGTTTCATTCTCCTGAGAATGCATCAAAAAAATGGCTGTTTTTGCATTTATCTAAAATGTTGGGTGGTTACACAGCAGCAGTGACTGCATTTTTTGTAGCTCAGAAAGTTTTATCAGGCTATTACAATTGGTTTGCACCCACTGTAGTTGGTGTGGCTTTGGTTATTTATTGGGCATTTAAATTAAATGTTTTTCAATCTAGAGTGGTAAAAAGCCACTAATAACCTCACGTTAATAATCTGTG
>CALLLZ010000327.1 GCA_938008005.1 uncultured Marinicella sp.
GTATCAAAGAAACGAATCACCAAAGCATCAAGCGACTCTATTTCTAACCATTTTACTTTTTGTCTTGTTGACAAGGCTTTTTGGGGGTAACTACTTCTCCATGTCAATTTTGATAAATCCAAAGGTGTATTTAGTTGGCTGATGGGTAGTTTATTTGTGTGATAAAAAGAAAATGTTTTTTGGTTTGAAAACTCAAGTCGAAAGTATCCACCAAGACTTTTCTTATAATCCGTAACTTGGCTTAATGATAATCGTAAATACTGATGGATAGATGGCAGAACTGTAAATCCATCTAATTCAATTGAAACTTCAGGGTTTTCTGTTACTGCCTGTATACCCTCAACCACTGAGATCCAATGCTCATCAAAACCACCAACCACTTTTTCGAGATTTATTTCTTTTATATTTAAATGGTAACTTACTGTTTCAATATCCTGCCGTATTTCTGCATTATTTTTATTCAATTGATTCGCTATAAAATCATAACTGAACAACATCATGATCATCCATATCACAATTACAAAAAATAAGAAAAGGGCTTTATTCAAACTTGACTCAAGTGATTTTAATTTGCTCGTTATTTTAACTTCATTATGAAACCACTGCTGATTTTTTTAACAATTATCCTCAAAACAACTTCTCATCTCAAGCCCTGTTTATGCCGACCCAAAATACATAAATCACTTTTCATGTCATAAATTTCTTTTTATTTACGAAATCAATAAACATACATAAATTTAATAGGACATACTATGAAATACATTTTTATTTTTATACTTGGGGTTTATAGCAATCAAAGTTCCGCATTGGCAATTTGGCCTGATACCACAGCACCATGCAACTCAACGTTACAAGCTTGTGTCGATGGCAGCGTCACAGGAGAGGTCATTGAAATTCGAACCAATACACCCATCGACGAATCTATCAGTTCTACACAAGCCATTTCACTGATCGCTGGCGTAGGTTACAAACCAGTATTTGCAGCAGGTAGAAGCATTGAAATGTCTGGAACTGCCAATACTGACTTAACCATCACCTATTCTGGCCTCACATTTTTACGTGGCCGAATTGCCTATAGAGCCCAAGGTTTTTCAAGCACAACAACAACCCTCAATATTCTCAATAATCACGTTATGGATAACTCACTCTCATTCGAATCGATTCGTTTGCTGAATTTTAATGATCATACACTCAACCTTAACATTGATCACAATCAAGTTGTTTATAATGCAACTGTTACCGGCCTTGATCGAAATGGCGCCATAGCTATAACCAATGGCTCGCCGGGTGGTACAAGCACTTCTGGAACCATCAGTGGACGAATTTATAACAATCAGATCACAGTTTATGGCGATGAATCTGTTGGTATAGGTTTCTATGAATTCACTGGCAGTAGTTCTGATTTAGATGTCTCTAGTAACACCTTAATCGGTGGAGAGAGAGCTGCTGTATACATAGAAAAAGGACCACAATCTCTTGGCAGCAGTCGGTTTGATTTCGCGCATAATGCCATTTACAACAACCCAGTTGATGTCATTACAAATGGTTTTCAAACCAATGTATCTGATGGTTCAATAGAGGTTAATGCGGTTAATAATACTGTCTTGGGAGCTGACGTCGGCTTTAACTTTCAACCTAGTTTTGGCGGCGTTCTCGATCTTAACTTTTACAATAACTTGGTCACCCAAACCAGGTCACCTTTCATCATCAGAAACCCCAATAATGCTGATGGCAATGTGAATGTTACCTTTGACAATGACAATAACTTGTTTTATGCCAATGATGTCTTAGACCCTGACTTTGTTGCAGGTCCTGAATTCAGTTCTGCTGATCCTATGGTAAAAAGTGTGACAGATGCGCGATTAAAACCTGGTTCACCAGCGATTGAAACGGCCAACAGTCTGTATCTATTTTTTGTAGGCACTGCGCCATTAATTGATGCTGATGGTTTATTTAGGCTTAAAAATGGTAACCTTGGTACTGGCGGCATAGCACTTGATATTGGTGCTTATGAAGCAGGTGATATACGCATCTTAGATATCAAAAAAAACAGTTCAAATAATTTAAACCCAATTGAGTCAACCCCTGTTAATTCGCAAGAATTTGCCAAGCTACAAATCTCCCATAATTTCAACCCTGATGGAACAAGTTCTTCTGATGGTATACGCAATGATAACAATATTGGCGTTTATAGAGCGGGTGCAATATGGGAAATTTTCACGCAAGACTTTAGCACGATAGACATAAATACCGCATTCAATGTCTGGAGCCCTGCCCCAAGTGGTCAAAATTTTATTCATACCGCCGAAGATGCCATTTCAGCCTCAGAAAGTTTTACCGAATTAGATAGGAGTGGTTTAAATAATAACCCCAACGCCATACTTTCTGTCACTCAGTTTTGGGATGGGCTTTATAATGATAATCCAATTGGTGTTTTTTATAACCCATTCACTGGCAGGTGGAACATTTATAATTCAAACTTTGAAGACATGCCTTTGATGGCTCAGTTCAACGTTTATTACCAAACAGCAAGCGCCAATGCTTTTATTCATCGAACCAGCGACGCCAACACCTCTGTTGATGCAACATTGATTGACCATCCTTTGTTGAATAACTCTCCTTGTGCCCAATTTCAAATCACCTATGACAGCGGTATCATGTACCCTTATAGAACTGGGGTTTATTACGACCAAACCAATGAGCAATGGGGTATTTTCAATCAAGGCGGTGAAGCCATGCCCGAATCAGCTCGTTTTCATGTCATCATTTCAGCAGAACAAATTGCTGCTTGTAAAGACATTATTTTTATTGATGATTTTGAGTAATTAAATTTAATCAATCACTACGCGAGCCATTATTTTTAATGGTGGCTTGCCGTTTTATCCTATGGAGTTTTGTAACCACATAAACGCAAGAACTCACATAATTTAATCAAAGGCAATCCCATCAATGCACTTGGGTCTTTTGATGTGACTGATTTAAACAAACTCAGTCCCAAGGACTCAACTTTAAAGCTACCTGCACAATTAAATGGCTGTTCAATTTCAATGTAACGATTTATTTCTTGCAACGATAATTTGCGAAACTCAACAACAGTTACATCTGTATGCGTTAATTGTTGACCATGCGAATCAATGACACACAAAGATGTAAAGAATTCGATACAATTGTCTGAAAACATTTGCAACTGTTGTTTGGCCTTTTCATAAGTGCCAGGTTTACCAAAAACCTCATTATTGAAAGTACAGACTTGATCTGAACCAATCACACAGGCCATCGGGTTGTCGGCTTTAATTTTAGAAGCTTTGGCAATGGCCAATCGCGAGGCCAACTGCTCTGGCATTTCATTGGTTTTAGTAGCCTCATCTACGTCTGGTTTGCGCACCTGAAATTTTACCCTTAATGAGTCCAACTGTTGTTTTCTATACACTGAACTGGAAGCCAAAATTATGGGCAAATGATTAACCATCAATTTATCCCCTCCGCATCTGCTTTCATTTCTTCAAATCGAGTTAACAGCCTTTCATTGACAGTTTCATTCTGATCAAAAATTACAGATAATTTTTTTATATAAGCTTCAGCTTTTTCAGCATCCTTCACTGTTATATAAAACTCCAAACTTTTTAACATCTGCACCCAAGTACGAGGAGACTCTTCAGTGAGCAGTTTTACTGCCATTGCTAAACTTTTTTCTTTATACACTGTGGCAGATAAGATATCTTCATTACCCAAATACATATCAGCCAAAGTGTTGTATGCACTTATGGCACGTTCATTACTCTCTTCATCCCAGCTGTCAGCATTGATGATAGACTGAATTAAGTTTATACCTGCCGTATAATTACCTTGTTGTTGGTAAATTTTAGCCAATGAAAATTGACTACCAGCTGTAATTGAATGATCAGCACCCAAAGCAGCAATGGCTTGTTTCATTGAGTCTTCTCCAAGTACTTGAGCTTCATCCAATCGACCCACACCTGCATACAATCTAATTAAAACACTTTGCGAATAAATAGTGGACTTGTGGCCGACACCTAAAATATCAGTTTGTTTTCGCAGTACCGGTTCTATTATTTCAATCGCCTCATCCATTCGATCAACCATATCAAGCATAACCGCCAGATCGGCTTTTAACGTCCACGTATCCGGATGATCCTCACCGTAAATTTGTTCATACAAGTTGCTCGCAAGCTGCGTTTTTTCCAAAGCTTGGTCAATTTCATTATCGACAAAGTGTAGTATTGCGATGAAATTAATCGCTGAAGCTGTAGATTTGTGTAGTTCACCGTTGAGTTCTCTGGAAAGTGACAACGCCAGGTTAACACTGGTCTTAGCTTTTTTTATATCACCCGTACCACGTTGTGTGCTGGCCTGACTGAGGTAAGCCTGAATAAGGAACGGATGCCTTTCACCCAATACCTTCTTAATACCTTCAATCAATTGTGATGCATGTTTAATCGCTTTAGGATAATTGCCAATATCATTATAAAAATCCACCAAGTCATTCTTAATCGCCAGCACCACGGTATGAGTAGGTGCCAATCGTTGTTGTGCTAATACCAATTGTTTTTCTAATAAACTGACTGCTTCCTCAGTTAGAGATTGAATATGCAGGATATTAGCCAGTTGACGATCGGCGGTAAAATAACCTTTAAAATTTTCTTCTTTCTGGAATACCAGTTGAGCATCCATGGTTAATCTCTTCGCCAATGCATAGTCTTTGCTGGTATCTATGGCAAGCTGGGCTTTTAATAACAATAACTCTGCTCTGCTCAGGGGGCTCTCTTCTTTAATCAGCAAATCAATCAGAGCGATCTTATCAACAGCACCAGGAAAATCATCTTTTCCCATCATAATTTTTAATTCGCCCAAATGAGCCAATGTTGAATTTGGATCAACTTCCAAAGCAACTGCAAAGGAATCACCAGCAGATTGATTCAAGCCTAACTGCAATTGTGCCTGTCCCATCGTAATCAGCAACTCTGTTTTGGTATTAATATCTTGAAAATCTCTGGCTTGAATCTCAGCAAATGCTTGCGCCAACAAATCTTTAGCCAAAATATTTTCACCTTGAGCTTCATCTGGGCTAACCACTGAAAACACATTTAACATAAAATCTTTAACTTCATTGGCCTTTTGAGCTTCAGCTTGAGTTTTGCTTACTTGCCAACTCAAAAGCGCAACCCCCAACACTGCCATCACCAATAAAGTGCTCAAGGCTGCAAATAAAGCCTTCCTGCGTTGAGCAAATTTAGTTATGCGATAAGCCCATGAATCTGAGGTGGCTTGAACTGGTTTTTGTACCAACCAGGCAGACAAATCATCAGCAAATAAATCCATGTTTCGATACCTTTTTTCAGGGTTTTGCTGCAATGCTTTATTTAAAATATTCTGTAAATCCTTGTCACTGAGTTTTGATTTCAAAATTTGCCAAATATGGGCTTCATCTCCATTACATGACTTTAACAACCTATCTGCAGGCAAAGGTAAATCCTCGATGATCAAAGACAAGCATACAGCGGCCAATGAAAACACATCTGTTGTGACTGAAATTGGATCAGAATTGATCTGTTCAGGTGCAGCAAATGAAGGCGTCAGAGCCATAATGGTGGTTTTCTGTGGCGCATCCTCTCGGGTCATCATTTTAGCAATACCGAAATCCACTACTTTTAACTGACCATTACCATCCACCAATAAATTAGAAGGCTTGATATCACGGTGCACAATTAAGTTATTATGAGCATAAGCAATCGCCCGCGCAGCTGAAACAATTAACCGGACTTTTTCTTTTTTACTTAATTTATGTAATTGCGCATATTGATCAATGTCCTCGGCTTGCTCAATCAGCTCCATGATGATATAAGGTACACCGGCCTCAGTGGTTCCACCATGGTGCATATTAACAATATTAGGGTGTGACAAACCTGACAGAACATCTTGCTCAATCGAAAACCTATCAGACAAAACTGCAGAAACATCACTTCGATTAAAGAGCTTAATAGCTACTGCTTTCTGAGAAACAGCATCAATTTTTTTCGCCTTAAAAACCTGAGCCATGCCCCCAATGCCAAGCTGATCTGACAACTCATATCCACCGATCTGATCGCCAGACTTAAAATCATATTCATGAAGATTTTCAAGCTGAAAGTTCGAACCCACATGTTTTTTAAAATAATGAGTGGACTGATTTCCTGAACTGATTAAAGTAAGAATTAAACTTTTTAATTCATCACTTAAATCGTTCATTTGACTTAGCTGTAACAACGCATCAGAAACCGTCAAATCCATTAGCTTGGCATAAACGGTGTTGGCTTGCTTCCACAATTCGACTCTCATCTCACTCATCAGGAATCCTCTCTTGATCATTCAACATAGCCAACAATAAGGCTTTGGCCTGCTTCCACAAACGCATGATCTGACGTTCCGACTTCTCATAAACTTCAGCAATTTCTTTGAAGGTTAAATTGAAAATCAATTTATGTTGCAAAATTTCAGCCAAGCGTTGATCTATTTTTTCAATTTTATCTAATGCCAAATTAATTTCTATTAACTTGAAAGAAACATCCTCATTGCCAACAAACTCAGTCAACCGATCAGCCACTTGTAAAGCTTGGCGTTTTTGGCTGTTTTTTGCCCGTAAAGTATCGATTAAATACATCCGCATTGATCGTGCCAGACAATTCAGAAAATGACGTCTATTTTCAATTGGGATATGACTGGTCTGGTAAAGTTTAAGATAGCATTCATGGGCTAAAACAGTGGGTGTGATGGTTTGCCCGGTTTGTAGCTGCTTTAATTGAAACCCAGCAACTGCCTTGATATCATTATATAAAATATCATAAACATCATTGAGTTTTTGTACATCTCCCATACTGGCTTGGTTCAATAATGCCGTAACTTGATGCTTAGACATGCGCTTTAAATAATGCTCAATCGAAAAATATAAGAGTTATTCTAGCATCCATGCAACGCGTACTTGATATAAAATATATAATCCGTGAATTCAGTCACATGCTGACTCAAAACAAATCATCATAATCTGGCTCATCTTCAGTAGTGGCTTCTTCTGGCAGCTGTCCAACTTTAAAGTATTCTAATAGACCGCTTGTATCACCCGGTTTTAACAATTTACCTGTGGTTGCATTGACTCTGGCGGAAATCATGCCTGGTGGAATTGGCCGCTGGTATTCTGGCTGGTCAGCTAAGGCCACCTTCATGTAATCAATCCAAATTGGTAAGGCCACCCGACCACCTACTTCCCCACGTCCCATCGGTTGTGGTGTATCGAAACCGACCCAAACAGTGGTTACCATATTGCGTTGATAACCATTGAACCACCCATCCATTTGATCATTGGTGGTGCCAGTTTTGCCGGCCAAATCCTTACGTTCTAATGACATCGCTTTTGCACCGGTGCCACGGGTGATCACATCTTTCATAAAAGACTCAACAATAAACTGGTTAGCTGCAGGGATAACTCGCTGCGCTGGTTTGATAACCAGCTGATCGCTGGGATCAAAACGCCCACCCTTTTCAATATCTGTGGCCTGTAATTCACCTTCAACATGATCAATTGCACTGCCAACCTGAACCATTTCGGCCTCTGTTGGAGCTGGACAATCATTACAAACCTGCACTGGGTTACTTTGAAAAACTGTATCACCAGCTTGATTGGTAATACGCTTAATTAAATAAGGCTGTACTAGATACCCACCATTAGCAAAAACCGAAAAAGCGCGACTCATATCAATGACCGGTACATTCGGACTACCCAAAGCAATGGTTAAATCACTGGGTACATCATCAGGGTCAAATCCAAACTCTAAAATATGATTTCGTCCGTTGCGAATTCCAATATCACGCAACACTCGAATCGAAACCAAATTTCGAGAGTTCACAATACCTTCTCTAAGTCGTGTTGGACCAAAAAACTTTTCACTGTAATTTTCAGGCCGCCAAGTACCCTCCAACTGAGCATCTTCAAATACTATCGGTGCATCATTAATTATACTGGCTGCATTTAAACCATGTTCTAAAGCCCCTGAATAAACAATCGGCTTAAAGCCTGAACCTGGTTGACGCTTGGCCTGAGTCGCTCGGTTAAACTTACTCAAATAGTAATCAAAACCACCCACCAATGCATAAATACCTCCATCATCAGGGTGTACACTGACCAGAGCACCTTGTACGGCTGGAATTTGACTCAGCTCAAATTCACCTGTCTCCCCCCGCTTGACCATCACCACATCTCCCATATCCAGGATTTCAGTTAAATCTTTGGGTTTGTTACCAACACGGTAGTTATCTATGTGCGGAACCGCCCACTGACTGGTTTCAAAAGTCAAAGCCACATCTTGGCCATCACCCAAACGTGCCACAGCGTTCTCTGCATCAACCTCAAGTACCAAAGCAGCTTGCAAGCCTGCAGGTTTGGGAAATCCATTCAGTGCTTCTGTTATGGATTCAAGACTGGAAGTTTGTGAATCCGCTTCAGCTGGTTCAACACCTCCTTCAGAATCGACGCCCTTAAGCTTAGATAAATCATAGCTTTCAATCGGCCCACGATATCCATGTCGACGATCGTATGCATGCAACCCTTGTTGTAAGGCAAGTTCAGCAGCCAATTGTTTTTCAGAATGAATGGTGGTCACCACATCATAACCATCGGTATAAGCACCATCACCATACATTGCAATCATTTCAGTTCGAACCATTTCTGCAACCCATGGTGCACTGACTTCAACCACTGGTTCATGTACATAAGCTTCATCAGGTTCTGCCACTGCCTGATCATGTTGTTCTTGGGTAATAAAATCTAAATCTAACATCCGACCCAATACATAGTCACGACGCTGTAAGGCCCGCTCTGGACTGGTTACCGGGTTGATTCTTGATGGCGCTTTAGGTGGTGCTGCCAACATCGCCGACTGCGCTAGGGTGAGCTCGTCTAAAGTTTTACCATAATAAACTTCTGCGGCAGCAGCCACGCCATACGAACGATGGCCCAAAGCTGTTTGATTCAAATACAATTCAAAAATTTCATCTTTGGAAATGGTGCGCTCAAGTTTAACCGCTAAAAACAACTCTTTTATTTTACGTGTCCAGGTTTGGTCCAGCGTCAAGAAAACATTCCTGGTTAATTGCTGAGTGATGGTAGATCCACCACCTTTTTTCTTACCCGTGGTCACAATTTGCCACACCGCACGCATGATGCCTTTCACATCAAAGCCATAATGTGAATAAAAATTGGCATCCTCAGCCGCTAAGTAAGCTTGCCTAACTTGCAAAGGAATGTCTTTAATCGCCATTGGAATGCGCTTCTTAGTTCCGAACACCGATATCAATTTACCATCTTCTGTAAAAACCCGAAGAGGTACTTGGAGACGATATTCCCTAATAGAATCTACTGATGGCAAGTCTGGTTCATAATATTTATACAAAGCATAAATCATAATCACCCCCAACAAAGCAAAAAACAAGCCAAGTTTGGTCATGAACCAGGTAAATTTTAACAACTTCCTCATGTATTAATATCCTAAGCGCTTTGATTTCAATTGAAGTCGTAACATTATACAATGAATGCGTGAAAACCAAATATTTGACCACAAAAGTTGTCAATAATTTACTATTAATCAAATCAATCAAATAATTTTTAACTGAATGAAACCCAAACAAATTGTTATCGTCGAAGATGAAGCCGATTTATTGGCTAATTACCAAGCCACTTTGGAAAAATACGGCTACCAAACCACAGGTATAAGCAACCAAGCAGAAGCCGAAGCGTTTTTCATGGCTCAATTACCCGATTTGGTCATATTAGATGTTGGATTAGGCCATCAGCCTGATGCTGGTTTTGAACTGTGCCAAATGTTGCGCCAAAAATCTGCCACCCTACCAATCTTGATATTGACTGCCAGAGATGATGAAATTGATGTGGTTTCCGGCTTACGTTTGGGCGCGGATGATTATTTAAGCAAGGATATATCTATGCCACATTTGTTGGCCAGACTTGCCAGCTTGTTTAGGCGGCAAGACGTCAAAAATCAAGAAACCGAAAACGCTGACGCAAATGCCTCTGCCATTGAAAAAGGTGACTTACGTATTCTAATCGACAACCTACAAATTTTTTGGCAACAACAACTGATAGATTTGACTGTGACAGAATTTTGGATGGTGCAATCATTGGCTCGTTACCCAGGGCAAGTCAAAACACGTGATCAATTGATGTCAGATGCCAACGTTTTTGTTGATGACAGCACCATCACATCTCATATCAAGCGAATTCGGAAAAAATTTCAAAAAACCGATCAGAACTTCAACCAAATTGACACAGTACACGGTATGGGTTATCGATGGAAACCATAACCATGACCTGAGAAACAGACACCATGAGATCCCTGCATAACCTTCAACCCCAAAATATATTCAAAGCCCTATGAAATTGAAATGGCAAATAATGCTCATAGCAATTATCAGCTTAAGTTTCCCCTGGGTTGTTTGGCAGGCTTTCAAATCATTGAATCAAACCTTCCAGAACAACATGTTAGAAGCTGCGGCAAATCAGGCACAAGTGATAGTCAACAGTGTACAACAGTTCAATCAAGATCGACCACAAGAGCTTACCGGTCTTATTCCATCACAATTAACTGCTGATATCCAGATAGATGGCAATATCACCGAATGGACAGCAGCTCCTTGGTATGTGGTTAATCCCAAATTTAGATTTAAACTCAGCAACCACAGCCAACAATTTTTTTTGTTAATTCAAGTCTTAGATGACAGCACCTATATTGAACCGAACCAAGCTGGAGATCGCCTGATCATTGCTATGAGCGACGCACGTGGCATCAACAGAGTCATCATCAATCGTCAAGGAGAAGGCTCGGTACTCAAGCCATTAAATTCCACCAGTAACTTTGATGCTTATTGGCACGAAATGGCTGGTGGATACCAGCTTGAAATTAAGCTTAAAACCAATCAGTTAAAACGCTTAGGCTTGGTTGCAATCAACCACCAAAACAAAGACATGTCTCATGCAATGGGCCATCAAAACAATGATCAAATTCAATTACAAGCCATATTTAAACCTGAGGAGCATTGGCAGAATTTTTTACAACAAATCACGCCAGAAGATGGCGGCATCAAACTGCAAGACTCCCAAGGTCGAATTTATTACCAAACCCAAAACAGCCTTGCGAACTCACCAGACATCAATTGGCTAACCGAACTGATTTATGAATTGGCATTTGACCAAAACCATGCAGATGGCAGTCACTTTTTTGGTCAGCAGATTAAACAAACTTTTGATGCGGGTGAAATTGAATTAACGGTCAAACACGATGCCGCCCAATCAGCTTTGATACAAACTTTTATTCGCGCTGTGCTATGGATTTTCGCCATTGCCTTGGCATTGTTACTGAGCTATTTTTTATTCGCACTGATGTTGGCTTGGCGCATCAGACGCTTGAACAAGAACCTACAAACAGTCTTAGATGACCATGGAAAAATTCATACTGTATTGCCTTCAAACCAAGCACAAGATGAAATTGGTGACTTGTCTCGTGGCATGTCCACCTTATTAACCCAAATCAATGACTATACAGATTACCTCAAGCAATTAGGCGGTCGCCTGTCACATGAGATGAAAACGCCCATCAGTATTGTTCACACCTCTTTAGAAAACCTACAAATGGAGCAACCTGACAATGACTTTGTCAATCGTGCTCTGAATGCCAACCACAGACTCAAATTCATCCTCAATCAATTGAGTGCCTTAAGCCTATTGAAACAAGTAATCGCTGAAACTGAGCCTGAAGTTTTCAACCTCAATGAACTGCTTAGAGAACTCTCACAAGGTTATCACTCGCAAATAGACTACTTCAACTTCGAAAGTAACAATCACCCAATTATGATAAAAGGCTCACAAGAATTGATGGCGCAAATGGTCGATAAACTGGTACAAAATGCCATCGACTTCACCACCAATAAAGATA
>CALLLZ010000328.1 GCA_938008005.1 uncultured Marinicella sp.
GATGAAGATGAACAGTCCGGTTTTGATGACGCTGAACCCATCGTGTTGTTGGAAAATATCAGAGATGGTGCTTTTGCCTTTGTTGAGTTAGATGAAGAAGGTTTGCCGACCGAATGGTTGAATGAAATGGAAAATCCGGCGACTATGCCATTGATGGTGCAGTTGGATTTGGAAATGCATCAGGATGCCAAAGAAGATTGGCCGTTGTTGCAAATTGCGATTCAAATCGATGCGTCGAGCTCTTCTGCTAGGCGACGTACCAGTACCTTGAATATGTTGCGGGGTAGGGGAAACAGTGAAGATGAAAAGCAATGAACAGGTTGCGTATAATGGCTGAACTAAAAATACGTTCTCAACAGCGAGGTATAGCACTGGTTTTGGTGTTGTGGGTTGCGTTATTGATGAGCGTTATTGCGGGCAGTTTTGCACTGTCTGCAAGAACAGAAAGTTTGCAGTCAAGGATTTTGCTTAATGAGGCTCAAGCCCGTTTTTTTGCAGAAGCTGGATTGAATCGAGCTGTATTTGAATTAAGAAATCCTGATCCTGAAACTCGATGGATTGCAGATGGCAGGGTGCATGAATTTGAGTTAGACGGGGCAAAAATAGAACTTAAAATAACCGATGAATCAGGTAAAATTGATTTGAATCAAGCCAGCGAGGAACTTTTGGTTGGTTTGTTTGCCTCATTGGGTGTCGATTATGACGAGTCTATAGGTATCGTTGATAAGATCATGGATTGGAAGGACGCAGATGAAGAAATTCGCTTAGCGGGTGCAGAGGATGATGATTATTTTTCTGCCGGTTATCCTCATGGTGCTAAGGATGCACCTTTCGACACGGTTCCAGAACTGATACAAGTGATGGATGTCGGATATGACATGTATCGTAAGATTGAACCTGCTTTGACAGTTTATTCAGGTCGTAAAAATGTGAATTTGGCTTTTGCGCCAAGAGAGGTGTTGATGGCAATTGATGGTGTTTCTGGAGAGATGGCAGATATATTTATCGAAGAGCGTCACGCTATTGAAGATGTTAATGCGGAATTGCCGCTTTTAGCAGAGGGTTATTCGGGGCAGTTAAGAGGTGGAGGTACCACTTTCAGTATTGTTAGTAAAGCCACTTTGCCTAATAAGCAATACGCAGAAATTGATGCCACCATTCGGATGGGTGGTAATTTACAAGGGCGGCCATTTAGAGTGGTGCGCTGGAGAGATAACGAGCACAAATGACGAATTACTTTGAACAAATAACTGACCCGATTTCTCAGTGGTATCAAGGTTCAGGAGTCCGCGCATTTATTGAGTGGTGGACTGGTGAATTGAAAGGTTTGGTGCCAGCGAAATATCGCAATGATTTATTTCCTGATTCGGTGGCAGTCTATGTCACTGATATACAGGACGATGAAGGTGCGGCGAACATTTGGCATGAGAAAAACAAATCCATTCAGCCTTTAAATTTTGATGATGCTGCCGAAGGTAAAGAATGGTGGCATCAATTAAATCACTATTTAGGTGCTGCAGAAGTTGAAACAGAAGTAACGTGTTTGTTAGATGAGTCAGAAATCTTGATTCGCAGTGTTGCAATGCCAGTGGCTGTTATCAATGACATTGAATCGGTGTTAACATTTGAACTGGATAAATACATTCCATTTAAACCAGAGGATGTTGAATTTGCTTTTCGCAAAGGTGAGGTGGTAGAAGGCAGTGAAAAATTTCCAGTGATGTTGGCGACCATAAAAAAACAACATCTGAATCAATTGGTAACTGACTTCGAAGCCAAAGGTTTACAATTATCCAGTCTTGATGTGAATGTAGGAACTTCAGAGCTGCCTGTGGCTTTGGGTATTAATTTTTTACCGAAGGAAATTCGCAAAAAAAAGAATTGGACCAAAATAAAATGGAATGCTGGCTTGTCTGTTGCTGCCTTAGTATTGTTGTGGTTTGTGATGTATACATCTTTAGATAATAAGCGGGCCAAAATTAAATCGCTTGATGAGCAGGTAAGTGTTTTAAAGAAAGATGCTCGCCGTGCTAAATTACTAGAAAGTGAACTTAATGACTCCATTCAAGCAGCTAACTTTCTAGGTAACTTGAAGAAAAACACCCCAAGTAGAATGTTGATTTTTAAAGAATTGACTCAAAAAATACCAGTTAACACGTATTTAACTCGTATCATGATTGATCAACAGCGTCTCGAAGTGGTTGGACAATCGGAAAATGCCAATTCTTTGGTGCCTATTTTAAATCAATCAGAAATGTGGTTTGAGCCTGAAATTATGGGAAATGTAACGATTGATCCAAGGACGAATAAAGAGAAGTTTACTATTAAATCTGAATTTAAGCCTTCGGCTACAGAGGGGGCTAGTGATGAACCTTGATCCGCGTATTAGCAGATGGTCAGCAATTATGGTTATGTTGCTTATATTGGTGATTATATACTTTTTGTTTTTTCATTGGTTTTTTGTCGCTCACGCAGGGTTGAATGAAGAGGTAAGTGCTCTGAATGAATCGCGGCAGAAGTTTATAAACGAAGCAGCTAAAACACCTGACTTACGTGCTTTATTGCAAGATGTCAAGGCTGAAGTGGGTTCGAATAATGAGTTTTTACAAGCGGATTCAAAGAATCTAGGTAATGCTGAAATTACTTCAATCTTTAAGAATATAGTTAACCAACAATCTGAAGATATTGCAGATTGTCAAATTATCAGCCAATCTCCAACTCAAGATCGAGAGCCTGAGCAATTTGAAAAAATTATATTGCGTGTTAGAATGCGCTGCCAATATGAAATCTTCGTGAAAGTTGTTGATTTGATTGAAGAGAATACCCCTTCGCTCTTTGTTAATGATCTGCGCGTAGAAACCAGAAATGTCAATCGTTACAGGAAAGGTGCCAAACAAACCAATGCCCCCGAAAAATTAGAAGTCAGGTTTGATTTGTATGCTTATTTAAAAAAACCAATAGAAAAGCAAGATGAAAAATAATTTATTAGCCAGTGGTTTGTTGGTATTGATTGGCGTTTTAATGTTGCTGGCAGCTATGCAACTATTTGGTTGGGGGCGTGGCACCCAATCTTTAGAAGCGCAGGCCTTCGATGCATCAACTTTGAACCAGTTAGAGGCCAATGCTGTTGATGTTGATGGCATCGAACTTGATGAAAAGGCCCTTGAAAAAATAACTGACGCGCCTTTGTTTAGCTATGATCGGCAGCCTTATATTCCAGTCACAGAAGGCACAGAGGATGAAGTGGACTTGGAGCCACCTGTTGAGGCAGAGCCATTGAAAGCCAAAGTAACTGGGGTGGTCATCGTAGATGAAAGTAGTTATGCGATGGTGTTTGATGAATTGAGTAAAACAAGTGTCACATTAACCAAGGGGATGCCATTGCCTGGCGATCAAGGTTTATGGACTGTTGAAACGATCAACCCACGAAAGGTAACTTTTGTGGCTGATGGGGAAGAGCCGGTTGAAATCGGGTTGGATGTATTTGATGGGCAGTTGAATGCCAGAGTAGCTAAAAGTAAGTCACGAAAAAATAAGTCCAATAACACCAAAGCTAAAAATAACAAGAAAAATACACAAAAGAACAGTGCTGAAGAAATCAGAAAGAAAATTGCTGAAAGAAGGGCTCAAATGAGGGCGAACGCCTCCAAAGGAAACAAGAAATGATGATAAAAATAAACACAATCCTTGCGATGGGATTACTTTTTGTGAGTTTGTCTGGTTGTGTGACACAACCTAAAGATCTGAGTAAAGAGCTGGATAATTCCAACTACTTAAAAGGTGTGGATTCAACCACCTATTCAGGGGAGGTTTTTGGTGACGGAAACATAAAACCGAAAAAGAGAGCTGATGCTGAATATTATCCAGGTACAGGTGAATTTATAGATTACGATGTGGCTTCAAGGGCCAGGCCCACGGTTACATCAGAGGGCGAAGTAACTTTTAATTTTGAAGGAGAGTCGCTTCAGGCAGTTGTGAACTTTATTTTGGGTGAGGTTCTTAAGGAAAATTATGTCATTGCACCAGGTGTCAGTGGTAAGGTTACATTTGCAACTGCCAAACCGGTATCAAAAAAACAAATCATTCCGATCTTAGAAATGATGCTTAGTTGGAATAAAGCTGCTCTGGTGATGGCGGAAGGGCGTTATCATGTGCTGCCAGAAGCTCAGGCGATTAAGGGTTTGTTGACGCCTAAGCTTAATAAAGTGAGTCAAGGTGGTGGGTACCAAGTTTTGGCAGTGCCATTAACTTTTGTGTCTCCTACTGAAATGGAAAAGTTATTGGAACCATACGCCAAAGCTGGAGCAGTGGTTAAAGCTGATAATGCCAGAAATATATTGTTTCTGTCTGGAACAAATAGTGAATTGAGTAACTACGTGGAAACCATTGAAACATTCGATGTTGATTGGTTGGCAGGTATGTCTACAGGGATTTTTTATTTAAAACAAGTGGAATCGACTGATATATTGACAGAGTTAGAAGCATTGTTTGGAGAAGGTGCTGACAATCCGCTGGCTGGAATGTTCAGATTTTTGCCTTTGGAACGTTTGAATGCCATTATGGTGATTACGCCACAAGAAGAATATTTGCACCAAGCGAAGCAGTGGGTGGATCGATTGGATCGGGCAGATTCGGATGGCGCATCTAATTTGTATGTTTACAGTGTTAAAAATATCAAAGCAGATGATTTGGCAGCCTACCTCAATGATGTATTTGGAGGAACCAGTGGTTCAAGTTCATCCAGGAAGGCCAGCGGAGGTTCCGTGACACCTGGCCAATCCGGCAGAGAGGTTAGTTCAAGTGGTGCAAATAACACCAATACATCAAACAGAAGCACAACCAGAAGGTCCAGTAATAACGCTGGGTCAGGCGTTAATGATATTTTTATCTCCTCCATCGAGGATTCTAACCAATTATTGATCAAAGCAGGTGTTGTAGATTATGAGAAAATATTGTCGGCGATAGAGCGGTTAGATATTGAGCCTTTACAAGTTTTAATTGAAATGAAAATCATTGAAGTATCACTTGATGGTTCTTTAGCACACGGTGTTGAACTTCTTTTTGGTGATGCTATTCCAACAGTTGATCCAACAAGTTCGTCAACAAAAAGCATCCCGTATAACTTTTCGACAACCGGTGCTACCATCAATGGTGATGTGGGTGGGGTGTATAGTTTTTTGGGTACCGATGCGACAGCGCGAATTAATGCTCTTGAAAAAGATGAGCGAGTTGCGATATTGTCGTCTCCGTCATTAATGGTGTTGAATAATAAAAATGCCACCATAAATATTGGTGACCAGATTCCCATAACGAATGTAGGGTCAATTAACAATGGTGGCACTGTAAATAATGGAACAATATCATCCACTCGATTTATTCAAACAGGTGTGCAAGTGGACATTACACCACGAGTTAATCCGGGTGGTCTGGTTTATTTAGAAATTTCACAAGATGTCAGCAACGCCAAAGCTATTCCTGCAGGCTCTAATGCAACAACACCAGCTATAACAACCCGAGAGTTGAATACAGAAATTGCTGTACAAAGTGGGAATACCATTGTTATGGGTGGATTGATCAGTGATGAAAATAGGAATGCTAGATCAGGAGTGCCTTTTCTAAGTAAAATTCCTGTGATTGGCAATGCTTTTGGTTCAAAGACGAAGTCAAATAATAGGACAGAGTTATTGCTGTTAATTACACCAACAGTGGTTGAAAATCCGGAAATGGCTAGGATAGTAACCAGAGAGTATGCGAAAAAATTCAAGGGCTTGAAACCTTTTAAAACTAACGATGATGAAACAGACGAAAATGATGAATAAATTTAAATGGGCCATGTTGTTGGCAGTGTTGATAATCTCAGGCTGCGAAAAAGCAGAAAACTTAGAGAGTAGTGTAAATAGTAGGTGGTCAGGAATTACTGGCCAAAATTTGGAGAAGTCATATAACTATTTTTCGCCAGGGTATAAAGCAACAGAAACTATAGAGTCTTATAAGCTGAGAATAGCAACAGCGCAGATTAATTTGAGATGGAAGAAAGGTCAGTTTGTTAGTGCGGATTGTGAAGAAGAAACCGTTTGTAAAGTGAAAGTTTTACTGGACTACGAATATACGTTCCCCAAGCGAAGTTTGGGTGGTGTAGAGGTGCAAACCAATCTTTTTGAAAACTGGATAAAATTAGATAATAAGTGGTATTTTGTACCAAAGGATAAATGATGCAAATCAATGTTTTGATGTGTTTAATCTGTCAAAAAAATATAGAAAGTACTTGTTTATGTAAGCTGGATAAATTATCATACGCTTTGCTATCTTGTGTAGCTTCGTTCTTATGAGCGGGGATATTTTGAAATAGCCCTGATATTTTAATTAAATTTGGAGTTAGAAATGAAAAAAAATAAACTAACTGTTGCAGTTGTTGCTGGTATCGCGGGTGTCGCGGGCATGGCAAATGCTGCTCAGTATATTAACCCAGAAGGTACTGGACAAGTATTAATCTAT
>CALLLZ010000329.1 GCA_938008005.1 uncultured Marinicella sp.
CTCTACAGCCCACATGATTGCTTTCAAAACAGAATTGAACCGTTTGTTGTACCAAGCTAAATTATTTCTAATACTTAATGATCAGACTGGTTGGCAAAGTAGTTTGAAGACTGCTATGCAACGGCTTAATGATGAAATGCCACAAAACAACAAGCTGTCTGAGCTTATTGATACATTGTCTAATCAAGCTGTGGTTCCAACCATTCCAACAGAGCTTAATTTGACAGCTGTGATAGATGAATTGAACGGGTTGCACTGATGTTAAAAACAATAAAGATAGTGATTCTGGTGGTCTTGTTGTTACTGGCAGCATGGCTGACACCTCAATTGCTTAAAAACCCTGGGTTAATCCAAATTGAATTGTTGGGCTACCAAATTCAAATGACAGCCATCGCTGCGGGTATTTTTTTGGTCGTGTTGTTTTTAGCAATTTGGCTGTTATATAGTTTGATTGAGGCTCCAAGGAAAGCAATCAATCACCTGTCTGCCAATCAAAGCAGAAAAAAGTTCGCCCGAGGTTTGTTGGCATTAAGTGAAGGAAAATGGTCGCAAGCTGAAAAGTTGTTGTTGCGTTCGGTAGATAAAAGTCCTACACCAGAACTCAGTTATATGGCTGCAGCTCGAGCGGCTGTTGCAATGAATGACTTATCACGCGCAGAAGCCCATTTAGATGAAGCCGAAGCCATCATTGATAATCCTTTAACTGTGGACTTAACTCGTTGTGAAATCTGGATTAAATCTGGCCAAGCTGATCGCGCGCTGCCTTTACTTGCTGACATATTGAAAACCTATCCCAACAACCCGCGTGCTATACATCTACAAACTCAAGCCAGTCAACAAACCCAAGACTGGAAACTATTACAGCAAACGATTCCCAAAGCAGAGAAATTAGCGCTGATTAATCACCAACAAAGTAACCAATTGAAAAAACAGGTGACTTTAGAACTTTTTGCAGCTGCTGAAACCCCAGAAGAATTGCAAGATATATGGCAAGGCTTGAACAAAAAACAACAGACCAATTACAGCCACACCTATTGTGAAAATGGCTTACGGTTGGGTGCATACCAAGAAATCACCAGCTACATCGAAAAAAATCAAAAACACCAGTTTGATGATCAATTTGTGGTGTATTGGTCAGCACTGCCTTATAACCTTAATCATCGTTTGAAAGTTGCTGAAAAATGGTTGGCTCAACACCCTCAAAATGCCGCAGTACTGCTATGCAATGCCAAATTATATGTCGCTAAAAAGAATTGGGATAAAGCTGAAAGTTTATTGTTGGCTGTATTGAAAATCGAACCCAGTCAAGAAGTGAATCAACTTTTGGGCTTAATTTATCAAGAAAAAAACCAACCAGAAAAAGCCCTCAATCATTTCTATGAATCTGTGGTGCCCAATAAGCAAGCCATGAGCGTGATAGAAAACAACTCTGATGAAGTACAATAATACAGCATTATCTATAGGGTTATAAATCATGACACTGTTTCATATATTGTTAATGGGTTTAGCTACTACCAACCCTAATACAGTCACCCAAAAAAACTGCCAGCAGTGGTATGACCGTGGTCAACATTCGCAAGTAATTAGTCAATGTGAACAATTAGCATCTAAGTCAATAGAAATGGCATACATTCATTTTGCCTCATTGATGTTTATGGAAGTTTCTAAAGATAGAATTAACTACATTTTCCATAATGGTAAAAAATTTGGTTCTACTATGTATAAGAGTCAAATGTCCAAACCGTTATATACCAATCTTGAAAAATATTATTTACGCCAATATTTCGAAAAACTGAAATCATTTGCCGACAAGGGCGTGGCACAGGCACAAATGTTGACAGCTAAAGCTTTATATATCAATCTTTTTATATTTAAACAAGATGAAAAAGGCTGGAGCTCTTCGGAGACATATCGAGAAGAAAAAGAAGGTATTGACCAATACTATTTACCCAATTTAAAAAAGTATTTACTGCATTATCCTGAGCATGCAGAAACCTTGTTTTTATTGGGTGAACAGGGTGTACAGGTTGAATCAACGCTGTCCAACGGGAGTTATAAAAGGTATTACAGTGTCATTGATGAAGAGTTGTATCAACACCTGATTCACTCTTATGAATTAGGTTATGGTGAAGCATCTGAGTATATTGAGGGTGTTGAGAATTGGAATAGACACTTGTCAAGCTTAACCCAGAACGCTAAATCCAGTGATTCAGAGTCTTTATTTAAGTTAGGCATACATGCTTTTCACGGAATCGAGCACGGGCAAAGCACCAAAGAAGAAGCCATTAATCATTTTAAGCAAGCGGCAACTTTAGGCCATTTAGAGGCGCTTCAATGGTTAAATAGCATTTATGGAATGAGTGCTAGTACCAAGGAAAAATACATGAGTACATTACAGCAATTGGTTGAAAGGAATGATTCAAAAGCGATGATCAGATTAGGTGATATATATTTCTGTAACAAACAAACTGATGATGCCAAAGCCATGTATGACAAAGCCAAAACATTAAAAGATCCATTGGCCAAGTATTCCTTAGACGACCTATTACACGGGACCGAACCTTCTTCAGGCTGTAGATGATCATAAGCCTGAAATCACAGAATTGTTCAGTGTTTTAGAAAACTGCCGGCCTTTATCTATAAGTATTTCTTTGCTACCATCAACCCGGCTTCAAGCCGCATTATGATGAAATGCCAAACACCAATTTGCAATTGGCATA
>CALLLZ010000330.1 GCA_938008005.1 uncultured Marinicella sp.
ATTTTGACTTTAGATTTAGCGCTTAAAGAGCATGCCCAATTGACAGGAGTACTAAATAAAGTTTCAGATAATGTTTTTGAGTTCAAAGACTTATTATCTGAAGTTCTAGAAGATTCTCGTGTTAAATTAGACTTATTACAAGATGTTTGCGCACTGCATGGGCACAACGAATTAGTTGATGATTTAATGGCTTTTGATGCCAAAGACTTAACCGCTCAATTATTTCAGGGTACTTTGTTAAAGAAAAACACCTTAGAGCGTTATATCAGTCCATCTAGACATGCCATTCCGCCACTTCCGAACGCATTTTTCACCCGTGATGCAGTCATGTGTGTTTATGATAAAACCATTATTGGCTCGATGGCTCACCGTGTACGTTTGACTGAAGCATTGTTGCTCAAATCAATTTTCAACAATCACCCAAAACTCAAAGGCCAAGGTTTTCACTTCGATGGTACACAACGTAAGTCAGAACAACTCACTATAGAAGGCGGGGATCTGTTGGTGATTCGTGACGATTTACTGGTGATAGGCTATTCTGAAAGAACATCGGCTCGAGCGATTGATCGTATGGCTGAAAAACTGTCTTTGGGACATGAAAATCTAGACATTGTAGTTGTTGAATTACCTAAGATCAGAGCCACCATACATTTGGATATGATTTTTACTATGTTGGATGTTGATACTGTGATGAATTTTGCACCGTTGATTACAGGTGCTGGCAAATGTAAAGCTTTTCATCTCAGTTGTACCAATGGCAAAATTAATTATATCAATGAATATTCAGGTTTGCCTAAAGCCTTGAGGCTTTTTGGTTTGGAGTTAGATTTTGTCAATTGTGGTGGTGACAGTCCTTTTGCTCAAGAACGAGAGCAATGGACAAGTGGAGCTAATTTCTTTACTTTTGCACCAGGACATATCATTGGTTATAAGCACAACAAAGCCACATTAGAGGCTTTAGATGATGCAGGTTTTGAGATTATTGATGCCAATGACATTATTGCTGAAAAAGTAATAATGCCAACTGGTAAAGCTGCTGTTGCAATGGATGGTTCAGAATTATCTCGTGGCGGCGGCGGTTGCCGTTGTATGACTATGCCTGTACACCGTGATGCTGTGCAATGGTGAGTGTGGAAAAGTATAACTTTTGAAATATTTATCTTCATATTGCTTTTTTTTAAGCTGATGTTGTTATGGAAACCAGGGTGTCTTCTACTTAATCAGAGCTTCCTTAACTAACTTTCATGAACCTGATGTGTTTTCCAAAGGCAATCCAACACGCTGGCGACCTTCTGGCGTTTTTAATGAGAAATCTGTCCCTGCAAATTCAGCGCCTTTTTCTCCGCATAGAAAAGCCACCCCTTCAGCTACCCATTCAGGTGAAATGTGAGACTCCCAATCTAGATTGCTAACAACATTGATTTTAGAATCGCTTATTTTTTTCATCATTGATGTTGCAACAGTTCCAGGTGATAAGCCAATCACACGTATATTTTGATCTATTAATTCTTTGTGAGCGACCTCTGTAAGTTTCTTGGCAGCTGCTTTGGTGGAGCAGTAATGACTCCAACCTACAAGTGCGCTATTGGCAGCGCCAGAACTCATATTAATAACGATACCACCACCATTCTTAATCATAGTAGGTATTACTTCACGCATACAGTAATATACACCTTTATAATTTATATCTACAGCCTGCCCCCATATTTTGGGATCACTTTCAATGAGGTGGGTGAGTGGTTCGATTACGCCTGCATTATTAACCAAAATATCAATCCCACTTGTTTTTAAAGTATATTCAACAGCTTTAACTACAGATTCATGTTTGCTCACATCACATTTGACTGCGTATGCTTCATAACCCGCATAAGTGAGTTTATTTGCTTCAGCGAGTACAGTTTCAAAAGTTCTGGAAGCTAAGGTTACCTTGGCACCATAAGCTGCAAGCGTTTTTGCTGTAGCCAATCCAATACCTTGGCTAGCGCCCATAATTAGGGCTGATTGCCCGGAAAGATTCAGTTTTTGTATCATATCAATTTTATCTTATTCAATAGTTTAGGTATGTCATTCAATGTAAGTTCTTTGGTTATTGTTATGGCTTCTTTTGTACCTGCTGTGTCTCCAATAACTCTGAGTTAAGTGTGAAGATGAAATATATAAGTCATTATGTTTTCCGATGAATTTTTTGAATATTATATTGATAACGAAATAAGCAATAAATGCCATTAAATGCAATTCATTCGTGTAATATACGCAATTATGAATTTAGATCTAATTAATACATTTGTGGCGGTTTATCGAGTCGGTAGTTTTGTGCAAGTTGCTAAAGATCAAAATGTAGCACCTTCATCTGTATCGCGTTCAATCGCTTCACTCGAAACTGTTCTCAAAACAAGACTTTTCCAACGAACGACTCGTAGTTTGACCCCTACACAAGCAGGAAAGGTATATTTTGAAAGAATATTGCCCTTAGTTGAAGAAATGAACACAGTTCATCAATCTTTGGGGGATTTATCGAGCAAACCTTCTGGTCGTTTAAGAGTTACTGCTTCAGTTTCCTATGGTGAGATTTTTATTGCTCCCAAGTTAAAGGACTTTCGTACACAGTATCCAGACATTGAGTTAGAACTTATTTTATCCGATGGACGCTTAGATATTGTCAATGAGCAAATTGATATTGCTATTAGGCATGGAAGTTTATCAGACAGTAGCTTAGTTGCGCGTAAGCTATCAAATGTAACTTACCATTTAGTTTCTAGTCCAGCTTATATAGAAAAATTTGGAAAACCAATCCACCCTTATGACCTAAAGAAACATGAAATCGTTACATTTCCTTATGAAAATTTTCGAGATGTTTGGACTTTTGCTACAGATCAAATTTCTCAGAAAGTCCAAATTAATACAGCTTTGTCTATAACAAATGCAGCAGCAATTCGGCAATGTGTGCGTGATGGAGCTGGTATAGCATTGTTAGCAGCTTGGACAGTTGAAGGCGATATCAAATCAAAAAAATTAGTGGAGT